>NZ_JACASJ010000079.1:0-25081 GCF_013391025.1 Enterobacter sp. SECR19-1250
AAATGTACGTTTCATCAAACGATCCTCCGCAACCACATGTTTTCACATGGTTGTTGCGTTGACCAATTGAATCTACAGCTGCTTTGTTAAAGATATCTGTACCGACGACATGGACGCGATGATTGTGCAGTCGATTTGTAATCTGGCAAAAACCAAATCACTGAGTGTGGTGGCTGAATATGTGGAGACGCCGGCGCAACGTGACATGCTGCTGCGCTTTGGTGTGGATTACCTGCAGGGATACCTGATAGGCAAACCGACGCCGCTTGACGCACTGCAGGCATAAAAAAACCGGGAGCCAGGCTCCCGGTTCTCATATAACGTGACGGGTTACAGTACCAGTGCTGCAATAGACGCTGACAGTACGCTCACCAGCGTTGAGCCGTAAACCAGTTTCAGACCGAAGCGAGAAACAACGTTACCCTGTTCTTCGTTCAGACCTTTAATCGCACCGGCGATGATACCGATGGACGAGAAGTTCGCGAAGGAAACCAGGAACACGGACAGGATGCCTTCCGCACGTGGAGAGAGCGTGCTGGCGATTTTCTGCAGATCCATCATTGCAACGAATTCGTTAGAAACCAGTTTGGTCGCCATGATACTACCAACCTGCAGCGCTTCGTGAGCAGGGACACCCATCACCCAGGCAACAGGGTAGAAGATGTAGCCCAGGATGCCCTGGAAGGAGATGCCCAGAACTGCGGCGAACAGGGCGTTCAGGGCAGAGATCAGGGCGATGAAGCCGATCAGCATCGCGGCAACGATAATCGCCACTTTAAAGCCCGCCAGAATATATTCACCCAGCATTTCAAAGAAGCTCTGACCTTCGTGCAGATTTGCCATCTGCAGGTTCTCTTCGCCTTCCTCAACACGGTATGGGTTGATCAGTGACAGCACGATAAAGGTACTGAACATATTCAGCACCAGAGCAGCAACCACATATTTTGGTTCCAGCATGGTCATATACGCGCCCACGATAGACATGGAAACGGTGGACATTGCTGTTGCGGCCATGGTGTACATACGGTTACGGGACATCTTGCCGAGAATATCTTTATACGCGATAAAGTTCTCTGACTGGCCCAGAATCAGGGAGCTGACGGCGTTGAATGATTCCAGCTTACCCATACCGTTAACTTTGGACAGTACGGTACCAATGGCGCGGATCACAATCGGCAGAACACGGATGTGTTGCAGAATACCGATCAGCGCAGAGATGAAGACGATTGGGCAAAGTACTTTCAGGAAGAAGAACGCCAGCCCTTCGTCGTTCATTTTACCGAAGACAAAGTTCGTCCCTTCGTTGGCGAATCCGAGCAGTTTTTCGAACATTTCGGAGAAGCCTTTTACGAAGCCAAGCCCCACGTTGGAGTTCAGGAAGAACCACGCGAGCAAAACTTCAATAACGAGAAGCTGAACAACAAAGCGAATGCGGATTTTTTTACGGTCATGGCTGACCAGCAACGCAAGCGCAGTAACGACAACGAGTGCCAGGACAAAGTGAAGGACGCGGTCCATATTTGCTCCAAATATGAGGCAGGTTTAATTTTCGTGCACATTCTATGTAACAACCGAAAAGAAAACGAGATCAAGGACACACTATAGTTACATCCTGTGACGAGTCTCAAAAATAGTGATCCACAATACATTTTTGTTATGTTAGGTAAATGAGTGAAAAGTTAAGTTTGTGTGCTAGTCTTCACAAAAGAGCGCGCGATTTCGGTTTCTGTTAGAGCGCCCCCGCTTACCCGCCTGTCTATCGTTCAAAGCTATCAGAGAAATCACTGCAACCATTACAAATGATCTTGATAATCATTCTCATTTTGATAGCATTAAACATAGCAAAGGCTATATTTCAGAGGCAGAAATGACAAACAGTCGCGTAGAGGGTAGCAGTGGCAGAGCAGCGCGCAAGTTGCGGTTCGCATTAATGGGACCTGCGTTCATCGCTGCCATTGGCTATATCGATCCAGGCAATTTTGCGACCAATATTCAGGCCGGGGCCAGCTTTGGCTATAAGCTTCTGTGGGTGGTTGTCTGGGCTAACCTGATGGCTATGCTGATTCAGATGCTCTCCGCGAAACTGGGTATTGCCACCGGTAAAAACCTGGCGGAACAGATTCGCGATCATTACCCGCGCCCGGCGGTATGGTTGTACTGGATCCAGGCGGAAATCATTGCGATGGCAACCGATCTTGCCGAATTCATTGGTGCGGCAATTGGTTTCAAGCTGATCCTCGGCGTATCACTGCTGCAGGGGGCGGTGCTTACCGGCATTGCCACCTTCCTTATTCTGATGCTGCAGCGTCGGGGGCAAAAACCGCTGGAAAAAGTCATCGGCGGCCTGCTGCTGTTTGTCGCTGCGGCCTATATTGTCGAACTGATTTTCTCGCAGCCTAACCTGGCGCAGCTCGGTAAAGGGATGGTAATCCCAAGCCTGCCAACCTCTGAAGCGGTGTTCCTCGCCGCCGGGGTGCTGGGGGCGACCATCATGCCACATGTGATTTACCTTCACTCCTCGTTAACCCAGCACCTGCACGGGGGGACGCGCAAAGAACGCTATTCGGCAACCAAATGGGATGTGGCTATCGCCATGACGATTGCCGGTTTTGTGAATCTGGCGATGATGGCAACCGCTGCCGCAGCGTTCCACTTTAACGGTCACACCGGCATTGCCGATCTCGATCAGGCCTATCTGACGCTGGAGCCGTTACTGAGCCATGCGGCTGCGACCATATTTGGCTTAAGCCTGGTGGCGGCAGGTCTCTCCTCTACGGTGGTGGGAACACTGGCCGGGCAGGTGGTCATGCAGGGGTTCGTCCGCTTCCATATACCGCTGTGGGTACGTCGCACCGTCACAATGTTGCCGTCATTTGTGGTGATCCTGATGGGGCTGGACCCAACACGCATTCTGGTCATGAGCCAGGTGCTGCTGAGCTTCGGGATCGCACTTGCGCTGGTGCCGCTGCTGATCTTTACCAGCAACAAACATCTGATGGGCGAACTGGTTAACACCACGCTGGTGAAACGGACCGGATGGGTCATCGTGGTTGTGGTAGTGGCGCTGAACCTGTGGTTACTGATAGGCACGGCATTGGGGTTATAAAAGAAAAAGGAGCCGGGAGGCTCCTTTTTTAGATTAGTGACGACCGTGGCCGTGACCATGTCCACCGCGACCTTTACCGCCGCGATCCCAGCCGCCACGGCGGTCATCACGGTCGTCCCAGCCTTCGCGATAACCACGCTCGTAGGCGTTGTTTTTGTACCAGCCGCGGTGCAAACCATTATCATGTTTCCACCAGCGGTCGCCGCGCCACTCATAGTGACGGTGCCAGTAGTCACGGTCGCGCCAGTAGCCACCGTCCCAGTATCTGCCGTAGTCGTCACGATCGCCAATTTGTAATTTTACTGATGGCAACAGGGTGATTTCGCCAGCAGTGGCGACCAGCGGGGCCGAAGCCAGGAATACCGCTGCAAGAATCAGTGACCTGAACATACTCTTCTCCTTCACGATCGGGGCTTTAGGGGGCCTGTTAACGCAATTTTACGAGTTGGGAAAGCCTCGTTTCATCGCCTCAACTCCGAATTCAGACGTGATAGCACTTTTTGCTAAAACAGGATTTATTTTGAGCTGTTCAGGATCCCGTCAATGGTGGCCAGCTCTTCCGCCGTGAAATGGCGGTTCTCCAGCATGCCCACTGCATCGTCTATTTGCCCGGTTTTACTGGCGCCAATCAGTACGGAAGTTACCGTCTCGTGGCGCAAAATCCAGGCCAGCGCCATCTGAGACAGCTTCTGTCCCCGGCTTTCTGCCAGCGCGTTCAGTCTTCTGACTTTTTCCAGTTTCTCCTGGGTTATCTGATCCGGGTTCAGGAACTTACTCCCGCTCGCGGCACGGGAGTCTGCCGGAATGCCGTTCAGATAACGATCGGTCAGTTGACCACCCGCCAGCGGCGAGAACGGAATGCAGCCGACACTTTTTTCCTGCAAAACGTCCAGCAAGCCCGCTTCCGGCGCACGTTCAAACATTGAATATTTCGGCTGATGGATCAGACACGGCGTGCCGAGGTCATGGAGTATGTCGATAGCCTGCCGTGCAAGCTCGGCCGGGTAATTGGACAAACCGACATACAGGGCTTTCCCCTGACGCACCAGATGGTCAAGCGCTTTCATTGTCTCCTGCAGCGGCGTTTCCGGGTCTGGACGGTGGTGGTAGAAGATATCGACATACTCCAGCCCCATACGTTTCAGACTTTGATTCAGGCTTGCGATGAGATATTTGCGCGATCCCCAGTCACCGTAAGGGCCGTCCCACATGGTATAGCCCGCTTTCGTCGAGATGATCAGCTCATCGCGCCACGGCAGAAAATCTTCCTGCAAAATGCGGCCGAAATTGCGCTCGGCGGAACCGGGAGGCGGACCATAGTTATTGGCAAGGTCGAAGTGTGTAATACCAAGATCAAACGCGCGCTGTAAAAGTTGACGGCTGTTTTCGATAAGCGTGGCGTCACCGAAGTTGTGCCAGAGCCCAAGAGAGACGGCGGATAATTTAACGCCACTTTGCCCACAGCGACGATACAGCATTGTCTGATAACGGTTTTTATCTGGCTGATAGTGCATTCTCATGACCTCTGGCGCTAAAAAGTAAGAACAGTGTATGCGTTTACACTGATGCGAAAAAACAGAGCATAGCGCAGCCTTTTTTGTAAAGCATTCTTTCCATACTCTTCTTTCTGCCATTTCTGGACAGCCATCACGCTTATTTAATACTCAAAGTGAGGTCAACGTCAGAAGGACACCTGTTATGCGAACCCCGTACTGCGTCGCCGATTACCTGCTGGACCGTCTTACAGATTGTGGTGCCGATCATCTGTTTGGCGTGCCGGGCGACTATAACCTGCAGTTTCTCGATCATGTCATCGACAGCCCGGATATCTGTTGGGTGGGCTGTGCCAATGAGCTAAACGCATCTTATGCCGCTGACGGATATGCCCGATGTAAGGGCTTCGCCGCGCTGCTGACAACATTTGGCGTAGGGGAATTAAGTGCCATGAACGGCATGGCCGGCAGCTTTGCCGAGCATGTTCCGGTGTTACACATTGTGGGGGCACCGGGTACGGCCTCACAACAAAAAGGGGAGCTGCTGCACCACACGCTGGGTGATGGTGAGTTCCGTCACTTCTACCATATGAGTGAACCGATCACGGTCGCGCAGGCGATCCTGACCGAACAAAACGCCTGCTACGAAATCGACAGAGTGTTAACAACCATGCTACGGGAGCGACGTCCAGGCTACCTGATGCTGCCTGCTGATGTGGCTAAAAAATCAGCCACGCCGCCTGTAAACGCTCTCACGTTTAAGACCGCGCATGCCGATAACGCCTGCCTGAAAGCGTTCCGAGACGCCGCCGAGAGCAGGCTGAAAACAAGCAAGCGTACCGCGCTGTTGGCCGATTTCCTGGTCCTGCGCCACGGCATGAAACATGCCCTGCAGAAGTGGGTGAAAGAGGTGCCCATTGCCCACGCCACCATGCTGATGGGCAAGGGCATTTTTGACGAACGCCAGCCCGGTTTTTATGGCACGTACAGTGGTTCTGCAAGCGTCGGGGCGGTAAAAGAGGCCATCGAAGGGGCGGATACGGTACTGTGCATTGGCACGCGTTTTACCGATACCCTGACGGCGGGGTTTACCCATCAGCTGACGCAGGCGCAAACGATAGAAGTGCAGCCCCATGCCGCACGGGTGGGGGATGTCTGGTTTACCGGTATCCCTATGTCTGACGCGATCGAGACGCTGGTGGCTCTCTGCAAACAGTATGTCCACGATACCCTGGTGCCAGTCTCTCACAGCGGTATCGCCTTCCCGCAATCCGAGGGCTCGCTCACTCAGGAGAATTTCTGGAGCACCCTGCAAACCTTTATTCGCCCGGGTGACATTATTCTTGCCGACCAGGGGACGTCAGCCTTTGGTGCGATCGATCTGCGTCTGCCTGCAGACGTGAATTTTATCGTCCAGCCGCTGTGGGGCTCCATTGGCTACACCCTGGCCGCGGCGTATGGTGCCCAAACCGCCTGTCCAGACCGGCGCGTCATTGTGCTCACGGGGGATGGCGCCGCGCAGTTGACCATTCAGGAACTGGGCTCGATGCTGCGTGATAAACAGCACCCCATTATCCTGGTGCTCAACAATGAAGGGTACACCGTAGAAAGGGCCATTCACGGACCGGAACAGCGCTATAACGACATTGCCTTATGGAACTGGACGCAAATTCCGCAGGCACTGAGCCTGGATCCTCAGGCACAGTGCTGGCGGGTCAGTGAAGCGGAACAGCTGGCGGAGGTGCTCGAAAAAGTGGCACACCACGAGCGACTATCACTGATTGAAGTGATGCTACCCAAAGCGGATATCCCACCGCTGTTAGGGGCGATTACCAAAGCGCTGGAAGCGCGTAACAACGCCTGATCACTTGTCGTTACGCCAGGCCATCATCATCGGTTTGCCCGCCAGCAGGAGCCAGGCGGGCAACATCACGATGCAAAGTAACGGGATGAGAGTAGTATCCGGAACCACCACCGCGGCCATAAACAGGCTCAGCCAGGCATCACGTGTCACCACCAATACCAGCCCCAGAATAGAGCAAGAGACGGTAATCGCCGCCGGAACCGCATCCACATGTTCATGCAGCATCAGCCCCAACGCGACGCCAACAAAGACCGCCGGGAAAATCCGTCCGCCACGGAAACCGCACGCTGCCGCCACCACCAGCGCAGCCAGCTTTATGAGCGCAAACAGCAGATAATCGGACACGCTAAACATCTGACTGAAGGCCAGCTGTTGCATCTCATCCAGACCTTTAAACAGCGTTACCTTACCGCCGATGGCCCCTAATATGCCGAGGATCAATCCGCCAACCCCGAGGATAAGCACCGGATGTTTGAGCTTATGCACCAGCCGGTGCAGACGCGGCAGACACCATACGGCGATCATCCCCAGCGCAATGGCAATAGCGACCACAACCGCACCGCTGAATATATCGGCTATCTGCATCTGGCCGTAGTGGGGAAGGGAGAGCGAGAAGTGTGGATTGAAAAACAGACTGGTGGTGAGCGCACCGGCCGCGGCGGCCATCAGTGGCGCAAAGAGTTTATCCCAGAGCGGCACGTCGTTATTGCTGGAGAGCGTCTGCGAGAAAATCAGCGCGGCCGCGACCGGCGTGCCGAAGAGCGCGCCAATGGTGCCAGCCGATGCCAGAATCGTCCAGTCCAGGGCCCCGACGCGGGGTAAAATGCGTGAGCCGAGATACACCGCCAGACCGATGTTGACCGCCATGATCGGGTGTTCCGGCCCCAGGCTAACGCCGCCCGCCAGACCGATAATCAACGCGATAATGAGCCCTGGCAGCGCTGCAGGTGCGACCGGAGCACCAATCAGCGGTTCCAGCGCCGAATCAGGCCCGGCGTGCCCTGGGCTAAAGCGGATCACCAGACCCACCGCAACCCCCGTCAGGGTCAGCATCATGATGATCCATGCCGGCGAATCAACGCTGATACCCACCTGAGCCGGAAGCGCAGTCCATAACATCGTTTGCAGCACCGAGGCGACTTTCATCACGACGATAAGCACCAGGCTTGAGACAATACCAATAATTAAGGCCGGGATTGCCAGCAACAGCATGGTTCTGGCTCGCGGGTGGAGCATGATAATTTCCTTGTACAAAAAGGTATTACGTTACTTTGCACAATCAGCATTGTGGCAATAGTGCAAAAGGTGCTGAAACGGTAAAGTTATTCTGTGACGAAGATCGATAATCCCGGGGCATTCACCTTCCGGTCGTTGTTGTTATCACGCCTTGAATTTACAGTGTTCCAAAGATTTATTCTGACTTTAGCGGAGCAGTAGAAGAATGACAAAGTATGCTTTGGTAGGAGATGTGGGCGGCACTAACGCGCGCCTGGCATTATGCGATGTAAGTAGCGGTGAAATTTCCCAGGCGAAAACCTATTCAGGGCTGGATTACCCCAGCCTTGAGGCCGTTGTACGCGTCTATCTGGAAGAGCACAAGGTCAGCGTTGACGATGGCTGTATCGCGATTGCCTGCCCGATTACCGGCGACTGGGTCGCGATGACCAACCATACCTGGGCATTTTCCATCGCCGAGATGAAAAAAAACCTCGGCTTTGCACATCTGGAAATCATCAACGACTTTACTGCGGTGTCGATGGCCATCCCGATGCTGAAGCCAGAGCACCTGACTCAGTTTGGCGGTACTGCCCCGGTAGAAGGCAAGCCGATTGCCGTATACGGTGCCGGTACAGGGCTGGGCGTTTCGCATCTGGTTCATGTTGATAAGCGCTGGGTGAGTCTGCCGGGTGAAGGTGGCCACGTGGACTTTGCACCGAACAGCGAAGAAGAGGGCATTATTCTGGAAGAGCTACGCGCTGAGATCGGCCACGTGTCGGCTGAGCGCGTGCTTTCCGGCCCGGGGCTGGTAAACCTGTATCGTGCCATTGTGAAGTCTGACGGCCGTCTGCCGGAAAATCTGCAGCCGAAAGACGTGACCGAGCGCGCACTGGCAGACAGCTGCATCGACTGCCGTCGCGCACTGTCGCTGTTCTGCGTGATCATGGGGCGTTTTGGTGGCAACCTGGCGCTTACGCTTGGCACCTTCGGTGGCGTTTACATTGCTGGTGGCATTGTGCCGCGCTTCCTGGAGTTCTTCAAAGCGTCAGGCTTCCGCGGCGGGTTCGAAGACAAAGGACGTTTTAAAAGCTACGTGCAAGACATTCCTGTTTATCTGATTGTGCACGACAACCCGGGTTTACTTGGCTCGGGCGCCCACCTGCGTCAGGTGCTCGGCCAGATCCTCTAAAACCCAGCCCCTCTCTTGCGGGAGAGGGGATTTACAGGTGCATTAACTGGCGGAACTCTTTAACCTTGCTGCGGCTCACTGGCACCTGAAAATCAAGATCCTTCAGGCGCAAAATGTAGGTGTTGTTAAACCACGGCTCGATCTCGCGGATCTTGTTTAAATTCACACAAAACGAGCGGTGACAGCGGAAGAAATGCGCTGTCGGCAGCTTGCTGCAAAACTCGGTAATGTTCATCGCCATCACGTACGATTCCCGCCGCGTATAGACAAACGTCATCTTTTCATGGGCTTCGGCATAGTAGATATCGTTAACCGGCGTCACGATGATACGTTCATCCTTCACCAGGTTAATCGTGTCGTTCTCACGTACTGCGGGGCTTGCGGTGACAGGGGCGTTCTGCTGTTGCCACGCGGCCTCCAGCTTTTGCAGCATGGTGACGATGCGTGACTCCTGGTAAGGCTTAAGGATATAGTCAAACGCCTCCAGCTCGAAGGCTTCAACCGCATGCTCCTTCCAGGCGGTGACGAAGACAATAAACGGCTTATGGGCAAACTGATTGATGTTTTGCGCCAGTAATACGCCATCCAGCGACGGAATGTTGATATCAAGAAAAATGACGTCAACGCGGTTATGCTGCAAAAACTTCAGCACGTCCAGACCATCGTCAAACGTGCCCACGATCTCCATCTGACTGTGCGTTTTGATGAGCCAGCTCAGCTCCTGTTGAGCCAGAAACTCATCTTCTACAATGATCACTTTCACGGGTTACTCCGGCCTAAGGCAACAGGGATGTAGACGCATGAACGGGAGAGCGTTCATTCGGGATATAAAAGGCGATCTCGGTGCCCGGTTCAAGGCGCTGAATATGCAGCCCGTCGCCGTACAGCAGTTTGACCCGGTGGTGGACATTCAGCAGCCCAATCTTATTCCCCGGCATCTCGTTGGCCTCAACGCGCTCAATGACTTTAGGATCAATTCCGTGGCCAGTATCACGCACGGCAATCCGTACGCGGTTGCCGCTTTCGGTCACGCTGATGGTCACCACCCCTTTCCCTTTACACGGCTGAATCCCATGGACGATAGCGTTCTCAACCAGCGGCTGGATCAGCAGGCTTGGGATCACACAGTTGACCTCTTCATCAATATCGTAAATGACGGTGAGTTTGTCACCAAAGCGCGCCTGCTCAATCGCAATGTAATCCTTGATCTGATAAAGCTCTTTTTTAATGTCGATCTGCTCGTCATCTTTTAGCTCAATGTTGTAGCGCAGATAGCGTGACAGATTGAAAATCAGCTGACGCGCGGTATCCGGATTAAGTCGAATGGACGAGGAGATCGCATTCAGCGCGTTAAACAGAAAATGAGGATTAATTTTACTCTGCAGCGCGCGCAGCTCTGCCTTATTTGCCATCTCGCGCAGCTGTTCCGCGCGGGAGACCTCCAGCTGGGTAGAGATAATCTGCGACAGCCCGATGGCCATCTCCTGCAGGGAGGAGGTGATCTGGTGCGCGTGGCAGTAGTAAATTTTTAGGGTTCCTGTCACCACGCCTTTCTCCCACAGCGGGATCACCAGCATGGAGTGAATTTCTGGGGTTCTGTGGGCTTCATCATTGTTTTTAATGATGATTTTACCGTAATTGATCGCCTGCCTGGTGGTGGGGCTGATGGTGTCATCACTGTCCTGATAGTTATGCTCACCCACGCCAACATAGGCCAGGACGTGGTCGATATTGGTAATGGCCACGGCATCGGCATGAATATCGCGACGGATGATATCGCAGACCTGACGTAAGGATTCGGCGTTAACATGGCGGAAGAGCGGGAGCGTTTTGTTGGCGATATCCAGCGCCAGCTTGGCCTGACGTGCGGCGCTGGCCTCTTTTTCCCCTTCAACGCTTTGCACCAGCAGCACGATAAAACCGATACAGACGCTGCCGAGGATCATCGGAATACCGATTTTAGAGACAATATCCAGCCCCAGCGCGATGGTGGGAGCCCAGACGACCACCAGAACCATGGTCAGCGTTTCGCACAGCATGCCCGCGATGATCCCGGCGCGCCAGTGCTGCTTTTTCGGTATTTTGCGGTTAATCCAGCCGGAAAGGACACCGGCGATGATGCTGGTGATAAAACACGGCACCGCCGTCACGCCGCCGATATCTATCAGGTAACGATGTGTCCCGGCAATGAGACCCGTAATAATGCCCACCCAGGGGCCAAACAAGATCCCACCGGACATCACGGCGATAACACGCACGTTGACCAGCGACCCTTCTACCGGCACCCCGGACCAGGTGCTGAACAGGGCGAACAGTGAAAAGATGGCGGTAACGGCCAGCAGCTCTTTTGCCGAGTGGGCGGACTTGTGCAAAAGCTCGCGGAACAGGCGAATACGAATGAGGAAAAACAGGCAAATCAGCATTAATGCCGCACGGTCAAAAACCGCCAGCAGCATATCGAATATTTCGTGCACGAGTCGACCAGCGAAAAGAGGAAAGCCCAATGATAAAAAACCTGACGCCTGTTGACCAGCTATCCGTCGGGTTTATCAAATGAGGAAAAACCATAATCTTCAAAGGGGATTGAGAGTGGCTTCCTGAAGATGCCAGTTTTTTTACTCCTGGAGAACGGCAAGGTAACAGCTTTGATATCATCATGTTAAATACTGGGTATTAAAATTGCACAATAAGCAGGAACGCTTCCGCTTTCGGTATCTGAAGGTTCCCGTTTTTAACGCGACATCTTTTTTTTGCTTAACCCCTCGACAGCATGTTTTTTTTCAGGTTATTTTCTAAACACGCCACATAAGTGGCAGCGTCGCTCGGACGGTCCGGGCGCTAACGTTAATCTGAGGAATCTATGGCTGAATTCAGTCCTGAACGCCGTTTTACGCGTATCGATCGTCTCCCCCCTTATGTTTTCAATATCACTGCTGAACTGAAGATGGCTGCGCGTCGTCGCGGCGAAGATATTATCGATTTCAGCATGGGTAACCCTGACGGCCCAACGCCTGCGCATATTGTTGAGAAGCTCTGCACGGTCGCCCAGCGCCCGGATACGCACGGTTACTCCACCTCTCGCGGCATTCCTCGATTACGTCGCGCGATCTCTCGCTGGTACCGGGATCGCTATCAGGTTGACATCGATCCGGAAAGTGAAGCCATTGTCACCATTGGCTCGAAAGAGGGGCTGGCGCACCTGATGTTGGCTACGCTGGATCATGGTGATACGGTGCTGGTGCCTAATCCAAGCTATCCCATCCATATTTACGGCGCGGTGATTGCCGGGGCGCAGGTTCGCTCTGTGCCGCTGGTGGAAGGGGTCGATTTCTTTAACGAGCTGGAACGTGCGATTCGCGAAAGCTATCCGAAACCGAAGATGATGATCCTCGGCTTCCCGTCTAACCCTACGGCGCAGTGTGTAGAACTCGACTTCTTTGAGAAAGTCGTCGCACTGGCGAAGCGTTACGATGTGCTGGTGGTACACGACTTAGCCTACGCCGATATTGTGTACGACGGCTGGAAAGCGCCTTCCATTATGCAGGTTCCGGGCGCACGTGATGTGGCGGTGGAGTTCTTTACCCTGTCGAAAAGCTACAACATGGCGGGGTGGCGTATTGGCTTTATGGTGGGTAACAAAACGCTGGTGAGTGCACTGGCGCGTATTAAGAGTTACCACGATTACGGCACTTTTACCCCATTGCAGGTGGCCGCTATCGCCGCGCTGGAAGGCGATCAGCAGTGTGTTCATGATATTGCCGCCCAGTATAAACGCCGTCGCGATGTGCTGGTGAAAGGGCTGCATGAGGCTGGCTGGCTGGTGGAAATGCCGAAAGCGTCAATGTATGTCTGGGCAAAAATCCCTGAGCCTTACGCGGCGATGGGGTCACTGGAGTTTGCCAAAAAGCTGTTGCAGGACGCGAAAGTCTGCGTCTCGCCGGGCATTGGCTTCGGTGATTATGGCGATACCCATGTACGGTTCGCGCTGATAGAAAACAGCGACCGTATTCGTCAGGCGGTGAGGGGCATTAAGAGTATGTTCCGCGCCGACGGGCTTCTCGCATCAAAGAGTGCCGCTGAACAGCACGAATCTTAATGACATAAAAAAACAGGAGCCAACGGCTCCTGTTTTTTTGACTGCATGTTCTTCGCTAGATCATCAGGGCGAAGGTTCCGGCCCACACTAAAACAATCACCGAAATGCCCATAAAGAAATATTTCACGTTTCATCGCTCCGCGTATCTTCTGGTACGCACTTAAAAACAGAGTCCACCTGATTATAGAGAACTGACATTTGCCTGAGACGGAAATGAGAATTATCCCGTTACGATGCAAACTCCAGCTCAGAATTCTGTGCTTTCCTGTTGCCAGACGGCGCTAATGTACGCCTAAAAATGAGGGGTGACAAGAGGCATTTTTTTAAATACTTTCCGTAACTTACGGGTGTCGTGGAACGGCGACAGTTTGATTTCAGAGCGCAATAAATCCACGTTGAGCGACGGCAAGAAAAGACAATTACTCAGGGTGATTACAGGTGATTGAAAAGGTTAGTTTCTTAGCGAAACTAACCTTTCTCCACATTAAATATAGAGAGACGCTTCGCCATGCGGCCGCGTTTTGAAACGGCGATGCATCCACAGATACTGCTCCGGCGCGCGCATAATTTCGGTCTCGATAACTTTATTGATGAACGCTGCGGCTTCGCATTCATTTTCCGGATAGTTTGCCATCTCCGGAGAGATGTGCAGACGATAGCCAGATTTATCAACCTTTCTTACCATTGTCGCGGTCAGCATTGCGGCGCCTGACAGACGCGAAATCACGAACGTGCCGTTGGTGGTGGCGACATTTTTAACCGCAAAGAAGGGCGCAAAACTGCTGCCTTTACGTCCGTAGTCCTGATCGGGTGCAAACCAGACGGCTTCGCCTTTCTTCAGGGCGCCGACCATACCGCGCAGATTGTTACGGCTGATCATCGCCTTATTGGAACGCATGCGACCACGGGTTTGTACCCACTCCATCAGCGGACTGTTGTGCGGGCGGTAGGTGGCCATCATCGGCTGACAAAGCCCCATTACTCGGCCGCCCAGCTCCAGCGACATAAAGTGGACACCAACTACCATCACGCCACGGTTTTGCATTTGCGCGCGTTTCAGGTTTTCGAGACCTTCCACGTCAAACCATTTGCGGACGCGCTCATCAGGCCAGAACCAGGCCATGCCGGTTTCAAGCAACGCCATGCCGATAGATTTAAAGTTCTCGGCAATCAGTGTTTCGCGCTGCTGCGCATTATACTGGGGAAAGCACAGTTCGAGATTTTTACGGGCAATAGATTCACGACGTTTGAGGAAGTGGCGGGACACGCTGCCGAGCCTGGAGCCCAGTACGCGGATCACAGGATAAGGAAGTTGAACCAGAAGCCAGAGTACGCCAAGACCAAACCATGTAAACCAGTAACGCGGGTGTAAAAACGCACGTTTGAAGTGGGATTGAGACAAAATAGTGAACCTATGTAAAGCCTTTGAAAGTAACGCATAAAGCGATACCACGTGCCAATTAGACCGTTGGACAAGGTCATGGTTGCAGGCTTTACCGATCTTTACGGCGTTGCCTGACCACTGCTGACGTTGGGTGGGCGGCGTATTGTAGCACCGTTATACGATATGTGCTATTACTCGTTTTTGATTAAAAAAGCGGCACCTGGAAAGGGTGTTGATTTTGTTGCTGTTGTTGATTATCACGCATGCCAGACGGTGAATCCGGGCGCTTAATTCCCGTCGGACAAGCTAACGATCTCCCCTGGAGGGTGTAAATGGAAACCTATTTACAAACCGTAAGGGATGAGTGGATTCAGTTAATCAATGAAACGGATCCCCTCGTTCATCAACTTACTGCGCAACTGGCCAGCGATCATGCTTCTGGTCTGATTACGGAGTTTTATCGTGTGGTCCTGGCCGACCCTCATGCAGCGGAGTTTCTGACCACTGAGCAGGTTGAAAGGCAGCTGCAGGAAGCGCTGCGCCGTTGGCTTGTTGATGTTCTCTCCTGCCGGGTTGAACAGGTTGATGAACAGATGCGGGCTCAGCAGCGCGCCGCCGATGTTCACGCCCGAATAGGTATATCAGTCGACCTGGTTGAGATGGGTTTCCGGATCCTGAAAAAGCTGTTGTTACCTCTTATTAATGCCACACCACACCCTTCTGAGACCAAGTTAAGCATCTATCACTACGCCATTAACAGCATTGATCTGGCAATGGAGGTGATGTCGCGCGCGTATGTCTTCAGCGAGAACAATGCGGCAAAAGAGGACGAGAACTATCGAATCTTCTCGCTGATGGAAAATGCGGAAGTCGAGAAGGAACGGCAGACCGCCGCATTGCTGACGTGGGAACTGTCGCTGCTCTATAAAGTGATGCTGGACTCCAGCATCGACAACAGCCGGCCGCTCGGGCAGTCCGACTTTGGGCTGTGGTTCAGTCATAAGGGACGTCACTACTTCAGTGGTATTGCCGAAGCAGGGCATATCTCTCGTCTTATCCAGGAGTTCGACGCGGCTTTTCATGACGTTCGTCAGACAGACGATGCCCTTCACGACAGGCTGCGGCAGGTGCAATTTTTGCGGCTGACGCGAACGACCTTCTCGCAAATCGTGACCCTGCTGCATGAGCTGTTTGATGAGGTAGCCCGGCACGAGGTGGGCGTGGATGTGCTCACTCGTCTGCTTAACCGTCGCTTCCTGCCAACCATTTTTAAACGTGAAATTACCCAGGCAAGTCGTTCTGGTACGCCGCTGTCGGTGTTGCTTATTGATGTCGATAAGTTCAAGCAAATCAACGATACCTGGGGGCACAACACGGGAGATGAAATATTAAGAAAGGTTGCCGGGGCGTTTTATGACAACGTTCGCACCTGTGACTATGTCTTCCGCTATGGCGGAGATGAGTTTTTGATTGTGCTAACGGAAATCACCGAAGCCGATACCCTGCGCATTGCCGAGCGGATCCGCCGACGCGTGGAAAAAATTAAGGTTCATTCCCCGACAGGCGAGCCAATACCGTTGTCGCTTTCGATTGGGGCGGCCATGTTTAATGGTCATCCTGATTACGAACGTCTGATTCAGGCTGCGGATGAGGCGTTGTATGGGGCAAAACGACGGGGGCGAAACTGCGTGGAGTTATGGAAAGCGCAGTGATGTTTACTATCAAAGTGCCCTGCAGACTTCGAATATGTATGGTTTATTTGTTGATAGTTAAGGTTTATTTGTTGTTAATAAAGTTAAGGGGCCCCCAATAAGGCCCCCAAAAGTTATTTTGACAGAATTCATTGAATAATAACTAACCGTCTTTGGTTCGATTCCGCTTAATAGATATCGTACTCGAAAACTTCATCTTACCATATCTCAATGAGATCCTCGTAAAAGACCTATTGCCTGTCTTGCCCTCAGAATATCGACAGCCCGAAGGTAAGGGGATTGTTCCTGCCAGCGAAATCCCTTCCTGTCGATACGGACCAGTTCGTATTTTTCCACCAGAAAATTCACGGCATCTGACAGGGTGATACCGGCATCGATATGTTGCTGTATAACAACTTCATCGCTGAATGGGGTGTCGTTTATTGTCAGACCGTAGTGCTGTTCCAGCAAACGCGCCAGTAACATTTGCCAGACAGCCACGGGTGACAGGCAGGGCTTCGCTGCCCGCTGAGTTGTTGCAGGTAAAGTTTTCATGTTTGCTCTCGTGAAGGTAATTAACGCTGAGTGGGATAAATGGCGATGTATACGTAGCCGCAACTGCCAAGGGTGTCGGCTTCACAGGTAAAACCGTTGTGGTACAGGGTGACGCAGTGGGCATGTTGGGGGCTGAGTTCACCGGTGGTCAGCATCGATTCCATCTGGCGGATAAAGTGTGGGAATGTGTCATCCAGCTTCCGGCATTCGGCGTCACTGAACATACCGGTGATGCTGGCCCGGTCAGCCAGGTAGTGCAGCCGGTTGCCCTCCTGTACCAGACGGGCTCCCAGGCGCGGCGTGATAGCCCGCTGCAGGCCCCAGATGATGTGGGTCATGGGGGCTCTCCTTTTATTGTAAGTTCAGGGTAATACTCATCAGGCAGGCATAAGGCCCGTTGCGGTCCTGGCGGCGTTCGGCGTATACCGCGAGGACTCCGGTGATATCCGGAACGTCCCTGCCGGTGTAATGACAGACGCTGCCGTGCCACTGATATTTTCCGCTGCTGTAGCGAAAGATCCGGGACTCAGGATGCTGGCGGTATATCGTCATTGCCCGGCGTTTACTGATAATTTTCATGTCATACCTCACAACAGACCGTGTTCTGCGAACGAATAGATTTGCCTGCCGCCAACAATCAGGTGGTCAGGGACGCGGATATCCACCAGCTGAAGCACCTGCACCAGTCGCTGCGTGAGGGCTTTGTCAGCCTGGCTGGGTGTTGTCTCACCGGAAGGATGGTTATGCGCCAGTATCACCGCCGCCGCGTTGAAATGCAGAGCACGTTTGACCACTTCCCGGGGATGGACTTCAGTGCGGTTAATCGTGCCGGTGAAGAGCGTTTCATGGGCAATCAACTGATTCTGGTTGTCCAGATACAGCACCCGGAACGCTTCCCGCTCAAGTGCGGCCATATGCAGTCGCAGCCATTCACGGACAGCATGGGTGGAGGTGAAGGCCACGCCGGGCTCATGCAGGTGCCGGTCCAGCGCCCTGAGCGCCCGCTGGATGAGACGCCGGTCGTGTGGCGTCATCTCGCCGGGTAAAAAGGAAAGCTGTTTCATTCGTTGTTCCTCCGGTCAGTCGATGATACGCAGAATGGCGTGGGCTTCAGGATGCTGCAGGGCGTAGTCCCGCAGGCGGTAGAAGTGTGCGGTCATTGCATCGCATTCGGTGCGACAGGCATGGTGGCTGTATTCAATCAGGCAGACCGCGATACCGGCGGCTTCTGCACTTATATCTGCATCGTTGCCATTCAGACAGTTAAACAGATGCCATTTATCGTCACTGTCATACTCGGGGGCCATAAATGCCCCGCTGTTGCTCAGGGTGTGGAACGACCAGATACCACCGCCGTAGGTCGTACAGAAGCGGTCCATCCAGGCGAAGATATGCGGCTCCAAGGTTAGCCACTGCGGTATGCTGCCGAAGTGTTGCGGCCAGAAATCGATACGCTGTTCATCGGGGACTGGCGTGACGGTCAGTTCAAATTCGGGTTGGTTAGCGGGTGCGAGGTCGTACTGCGTCTGCGTTGTCATGGATATGTCTCCGTCAATAAAAAACGCCAGCGGCGAGGGCTGGCGTATGGGGTTAACAAAGCGTGTTCGGGAAGGTGAGATGTCGCGGGTAAATGCTTCGGGGTCAGCGGGTAACGGTGTCTTTGTGGATGCCATACTGCCGGATGTAGCCGTTAAGACCTTCACCGGCATCCGGTTCAAAGTTCCATGCCCGCCAGACCGTCCGGCCTTCGGTGTCGCGAACCACCAGGCGGAAGTGACTGCCCTGGTCGTCTTCAATGGTGATATTACGGTACAGACGGATAAGGGTTTCGGCCTGCTGACGTGAGAACGAACCGGGAGGCAGGGTTAACGATTCAGTCATGGTGGCTCCGGATAGTCAGCGTGTCAGGACGCTAGGTGCAGCATATTCTCCGCCATGACCCAGAGCGCCCGGTTGAGCTTCACGTCCCCGTCAATCCCCTTTACCGCACGGGTATGAGCTCGCTTGCCTTTGGTCGTTCTGCCCGGCAGACCGCCCTTAATCAGATTCTCCTGAATGCGCTGGTAGGTGGTCCACAGGTCGTTACTCTCATCCTGCCAGCGGCGTGGGGAAAGTATCTGTGATTCCGTCACCGGCTGGTGGTCTTCGCGAAAGCGGTACGTGAGCGCCGCTTTGGCCAGTGCCTGCTGTGCTGGTGGCGGTAACAAAAGCGATTGCATGGCATCGCGCTTCTCCTCCACACGGTCGAATATCCCCAGTACTTCGTAAGCCCCTTCAATGACTTTCTCCACCACATTGCCTTTATGTGGCACACGTACCTCACCAAAACTCTCACCGCAAATCAGCCCGTTCTGGCAGACTGCACGAAACAGCCCCGGCAGCATCTGGTATGAGCTGGAGCCGTCATGACTGTTAAGCAGGATGATTTCAGGGACCTGTTTGCCAGTGATCTGGCCTTCGCGACGCAGGCGCAGCATGTGTTTGGTGTGCTCTCGCTTGCTCTGGTCCCGAACCCGGGTCTGGCAGGCAAAAAATGGCTGGAAGCCTTCGCGCTGAAGGTTATCGAGAAGGGTAATGGTCGGAATACAGGTATAACGATCACTTCGGGACTCATGCTTGTCTTCGCTGAACACACTCGGTACATAATGCATTAACTCCTCACGGGTTAACGGACGGTCACGGCGAATAAGATTTACCGCACCAAAGCGGCTGGCTAATCGGGTCATGGCGAGACTCCTGTGAGAAAAAAACAAACGAAAACGGCCTGCTCAACTGAGCAGGCCGTGGTAGGGGGTTAAACAGCAAAGTGTGCGGAAGGGGGAATACCCGTCGTTGAGTTTGTCGCGGGAGGCTCAGGCCCGGATACCCAGTATGCTCATGGCGACCATAAATCCGATGAACCAGCCAATAAACTGGGGCAATACCGCCCAGAGCAGACGGGCCTGAATGACGGCACCGGTACTTCCGTAAACCGCATCCGGCATGATCCATTTTCGGATGAGATTACCCAGCCAGACGCCCAGGCCCGGCAGGACACACTGCAGCACGGCGGCCCATGCTGAATACCCGAACCCGACAATACGGGTATCAACAACCGTGATAATCAGCCCCACTAGGGTTGACAGGCTGAGACAAAGGCTCAAAGGCATAGCAGCCCTCCTTAAACATGGCAATTTCCATAAACTCAGTGAGTTAGTTTGTTCTGTCGTAAAACAGCCCGTCGTTCCGGTTGCGAAACATCATGCCTTGGCAGGTATAGGGCATGTCCAACTGGACATATTTTCGGGTGACCATACTCTGATACGTGCAGATTTTCTGTGCCCCGCCCGCGGCGCTGTTCTCCGTTCTGACCAGACGGAATGCCTCGTAATCACTGTATCCAGCCTGGGCTACGGTGGGGATAAAAAGACTGACACTGCTGAGGGCCAGGGCGCTGGCAATCATGCGACGATAACGCGGATGCATACGGTGTTTCCTTATTAAGTAGGTAATAGACAACAATGAAAGGGATGGCCTGATGGTCACCCCGTCGTGTTAGTTGCAGCAGGGCTCTTCTCCTCTGTTAAAGGTGGCGCAGAATGGGATGCAGCCATCACGTCGTGCATGACCGGGAAATGAGGCAGCGCCCGGATGAAGGCCACCTGACGGGTGAGTTGACATACCGTATCACGACGCTCGAAGCCCTCACTCAGGACGGTGATGGCGGTGATCCCGGACAGCGGCAGAACAACGCTCCTTCCGTGCTGCTCACCGACCAGATACAACGCTCCCTCAAGGAAAATAAGCCGGTACGGTGCCAGGTGTTCAGCCCGCACACCGTCAGCCAGTTCCCGGATGCACTGCTGCTGAATGATGGTATCGACCAGTCGGGAAAAGAGACCGGGGCGGACGGGGGCGCTTTCGGCGTCCTCCTGCCAGACCAGACAGGATGAGATATCCTCACTGTCCGTTAGCGTGTTTACCAAGCGAAGGTCCGTTTCTGGAAACACCTGCTGAAGCCCAACATTGCGCATAAAGCACAGGGTTCCCGGGGCACGCTGTGCCATACCGGGATCTGACAACAATCGGCAGTGCCCATGACGGTACTCAAGGTTCAGATATATCAGCCGCTCACGAAAATCGCGGCGCAGGGTGCGTACCGAGACACCAAACTCGACTGCCAGTGTCTTCACGCTCAGTGTTTCGCCTGCCAGCAGACGACTGATAATGAGAGACAGTCTGACCGCCAGTCGGTCATAGCGGTGCTCAGTCTGTGACATGGCATGTTCTCCATCGTGATGAACGTATTGAAAAAGATGTGATTACTGTAAACAGGGGGAGGGTCAGGGTATGGACAGGGCGAAAAATATTTTTATCACCCGTCAGTACCGTACGGGCTGCGGCACTGACTGTATTCAGTCTGTTTTTTAACCGGATACACCACACCTAAAATGGACAGGGTGTGTCCGGCAAACGGAGAGCGAATGCAAGGTGCACACATAGTGGTGCATTTGCTCACGGGATAACGGCATTTCAGCCGTCAGAAGAAAAACCGCCAGACACTGCGGGCAACAGAGACCACCGCACTAATCACGGTACTGACCACCGCATTCACTGCGGAGGGAAGGGACAGCTCCGACAGGGTGTGTGTCATCACGTCGCTGACCGTATCGCCAAAATCCTGTTGCGCCTGCGCCTCAATTTTTTGCGTGCGGTATTGTGGTCTGATGACCGAACTGACGGCACTGCTGGCGCGGGCAGGCAGTGAGCGAAACAGCACCTCCACCAGCTCAGGCAGATGCCAGCCAGTGGCTGCTGATACGGTGATCACCGGGAGTGCCGGGTGGTTGAATAACGAGCACACCGCGCGCTGCTTTTCCTTCAGGTGTTTTAACTGTTGCTCTGAAGGTTGATTAAGAAAGCCGCTCCATTCACGGGAAGGCTCGATTTTATCGGCTTGGGTCAGGACAAACAGCACCTTATCCCTCCCAGCACTGCCTGGTGACAGCATCCGAAAATAAAAATCACAGTCGGGGGTCAGTGCCCGGTCATCGGCTTTAATCAGCCAGAGCACCAGGTCCAGCTCCGGCCAGATACGTTGATACAGTGCCTGATACTCTTCATCCCGCTCCGGGCTTTCGCCCACCCCGGGCAGATCAATCAGCGTCACCTGGCGTTCACCTGCCTGCAGCGTAAAACGCTGTGGCTCACGGGTACACGCAGTGGTATGACTGACGGCCGAGACCGTGCTGCGAAACAGTGCGTTACACAAACTCGACTTCCCAGCACCAGTCTTTCCCATTATGCCGATGATGGGCTGGTAATGAATAATGTCGTGCAGACGTTTAGTGACTTCCTCTGCAACATTGCTGGGCAGCAGACTAAGTGGCGAATACAGCTGATTTAATTCTTTATTGCATTTCATTATGTCACCTTATCAATTGATTAAGAAAGCATCGCTTGCCTCTGTCAATCTGGTGATATATATTTAAAGAAAATTTAAATCGTGAATAAAAAAATGAAAAGTCACAATCAAGAAAAAGCAAAAAAAGAAGTTCTGGAATTCATTAAAAAGAACAAAGCACTATACTCCAGGCGTATATCAACCTATAAAAAAGAAGAGTTAATGAATGCATTCTACTGCAGAGAGTTATTCTTTAACTGTGAAAGAGCAATCAAACGCATGGAAATAAACAGCATGGAGTTTGATAATAAAAAGCTTTCTGACAGCCAAAAGAGAACTCTGCGAAACAAATTCATGCAAAACGATTCAAATAAGGAAAAGTTAAAAACGTTGTCAACACGCATCGAAAACCTTGATATTTTAAAGCAAGACAATGTGGATTTAATTATCTGGAAACAAAACCCCAGACAGGCTGTGCAAAAACTTACCTTTGAAAGGATTTTTAATGAATCCAGAAATGCACATCCCAGTATAAAGGAGCACATGCGTTTTCTTGAAGCATGCCATGCATGCTTCCCCTTCACTCCTAATGATTACCCTAATGCCCGAAGCGCCAATCCTGAGTTAAGCTCTGTTTTTAATAAAATCAATCATCTGACCAGCCAAATCATTCCAGATAATTATCCTTACTCAACTGAAATGGCCTCTTTATCTAATTTATGGATTACAATTGATCTTCGTTACTCTGATTATATTCTCTCCAGCCAAATTGCAGGCATCATCAAACTCGAAAGGCAGTCATATCCAAAACAAGTGCAAAATGATATAGATAATTGGCTGAGTTTTGAAACAATAAAAAGGAAATTGCTCACACTTGACACATTCGTTATCATCGATGCTTTAATATTGAGCGCAGCTAAAGGCGTAATCTTAAAAAACACTGAAATAAACAACTCACTTAATTCCTCAGGCACTGAGTTGCGTAATATCAAGAACGCGATCGATTATTTCATGGATATACTTAGCGATGAACTTGATAATAATGAATTCACACCTCACTAGCATTTGCGAATCCACCTCGGATAGCCCTCATCGGAAATGTAGGAGGGTTTAACCGCAAAAAACTTCGCATAAATGTCTAATATACTCTCTTTAGCAGACGCAGGATCGCTAACAGATATTGACAGGTGTTTTTTACAATACCGCCTAAACAGAGATAGTGAAGAAAAAAGCGCACGTACCCTTAACATTGTTTTCTTCCCATTTTCCATTACCCACACGAACCTCTTAATTCTGGATAAAAAGCGTTCAGGATCGCCTCGCAAATAAGCATGAAAGAAAGCAAGTGCAATCATATCAAAGTAGCAGGTAATAAAAGTGACACGCTTACCTTTAAACTTAATTATTTTGTTTCGAAAAAGCTTACATATGTATTTCAGACAATAAAGGATGGTTCTTTCTTTTAAGCGAATCAGTTCCGCATTCAATAGATCAAAAATAAAAACCTGGTTGAAAACTGCGTCAGCATTTAAATATCTGCTTTGTCCATTTTTTATTCTTGGCAGCTTGCCAATTTTACAAAACAATGCATTAACTTCATCGTCTGAATAATTTCTAACGATAGAATTGATGAGACTATGCGGCATATCCTTCCTTTTCTTACTTAGAGAATGACCATTAAACATCTCAAAAGCATCATTTTCAGGGATTTTATCTTTATTCATTTTGTTTATAAATGAAGGTGCAATCATAATGTTCTCTGGTACATTCATCCCTCCTTTTGAATTTGGATACTTATGACTTAAATCCAGCTTAATAAATGGAGTTAGTTTGTGTTCATTTTTTTTGCAGTTGCCTCGTATTTTCTTTTTCAAAAAATGGCTACATGGAATCTGTAATCGGGATTTAATTCGGTATAGTGAAATGATGTTGGCGATATCCTCAAGACCGTTAATTGAATTCAATTGCAATGGATTGTTTTTAATAAACCCCTCTGTGTTAAGCCAGTACGAGTGATTATGGATTTCAGTTTTATCAGAATCCTTAAGGGTTCTCATACCAATCCCTTTGCATTTATTTGAGCAAAATTTATTATTTCTCGTTTCAGAGAAATTAGCACCACAAACTTTACAGCGAATGTCTTTCTTTACATTCCTTTTTCGGCTCAATTCCTTCCGTCTATTAAAGTGGATATAACAAAGCCTGACACCATATTCATAGCTAATAGATGCTATATTCTCTTTGCACCCTTTTCTGCAACATATTGCCATTACATACCGTCCATGTTCACTTCACGCGGTTTTCCAACCATTCGTGTATGTCACTTAGCCTCCAACGAGAACTTCTGCCAAGTTTTATTGGCTTCATAAATTCTCCGTCCTGAATTTGCTTATAAATCCATTTATCAGTGACTTTCAGCGTTGCTGCGATCCACTTCATATCTACAAGTTGCATGTCATTGTTTTCACTTCTTTCCACACTGTTCTCCTGATGTGCCGCCCTTTCGCAAGATACTGGCTGTATAGGGCCACAAAGTGCAGGCAAAAGATCGCTCTAGAAATTGTCTTGACAATTCACTTCAGTTGCGAACTAGAGGGGAGGAAACGATTGATGGTGTAGTCTTTGTAAGATGCTCCGATAAAACCGCCTAAGTTGATCATGCAAAATGATCAAATGAGACCTGCCATTAAAGTAAAAATGGTAAGATTCAGGTTGCTACCCACGCAGCATTTACTAGTATTTAAATCTTACAAACAGATCAAGATTGGAATATAAATTCAAACATTAATTAAAAACCCAGCCAATCAAACCAAATAAATAAAAATTAAAGATATATTTAAAGTCAGCGTAACCGATATATGGACAGCTATATCAAACAACATCTTGCTGCAGATTGCTGAACATTGATTGCATGTTGAATGGAAGGCATCAGCTATACCACCGCAGTAAGTTGCGACAGGTGTTACCTGCTGCTTGTTACAAGGCTGACTAATGTAGTGCTGGAAACATTACAGATTGAGTGCTGTGACCTAAATCGGCTATTGACTCTGACCTGCTCCCCGTTGATTAGTACACCCCGATGTTAGTAATGTCTTCATAAGC
>NZ_JACASJ010000008.1:0-81295 GCF_013391025.1 Enterobacter sp. SECR19-1250
ATACCTGCCTGTCACGCAGGGGGTCGCGGGTTCGAGTCCCGTCCGTTCCGCCACTTATTAAGACATTAAGCCTGCCTTATCAGCAGGCTTAATGGCAAAAAACTTTAGGGGCGTAGCTCAGTTGGTAGAGCACCGGTCTCCAAAACCGGGTGTCGCGAGTTCGAGTCTCTCCGCCCCTGCCATATAGAATCCTTTGTTTCGGCAAAGGATTTTTTTTGCCTTCAACACGGCCAAAATCCCTTCCTAATCAAAAACTGCAGCCAGCCATTATGCTGGCTGGTAAATCATTCCATAATATTGATTTTTAATAGATCTTTTATCTGCGATTGCTTATCGCTGTTCTGCAACCAGATTGCATACAGCGGCCTGGAAAGCGTAGTGGAATCCAGTACGGTATGGAGTCCCGGTTTACTGTCTGCCCAGCAAACGGGTAACCACGTGCAGCCCTTTAGCAAGGAAAGCTGTTGGCAGGCGATCTCCGCTGAGCTGGTTGTTAGCTGTGGAACATCGTCAGGGGCGATCAAACCGGTTTCATGCTGTTGAAAATCGGGGCCCCATTCAAGCCGCAGATAGGTTAGATCGGACTTCATCATCGCAGGCTCAGACGCATACAGAGCCAGACCAAACTGCCCAACAATCTGGCTGCTAAATTCGTCCATCTTGGGGGCTTCAGTGGTGATCAGCAGATCAAGCTGGCGCTCGTGAAGTTGCTTAACCAGCGACTGCCGTTGCGCAATTCTGGCCTCAAATTGCAAATGCCCATGCGAATGGTATAACCGCGAAAGCCACTGGCTGAGCATACATTCCCACAGGGAGGCGCTGGCCCCGATCGAGAACTCATTGTGCCTGGACGTATGAGCCACCTCTTTACGGGCCGCCTGCCAGGTATTCATCAACGTTTCTGCATACGGGAGCAGTTTCTCACCGGCCGGCGTTAAGCGGATATTGTTGCGGTGACGGGTAAATAGATTCACACCCAATTGATTTTCCAGCTGTCGAATACGAAAACTGACCGCTGACTGCGTCAGATAGAGGGCTTCAGCTGCTCGCCCGAAGTGGCGTGTCCTGCTTACTTCAAGGAAAGTTTTTAGCAATTCCGTATCCACATCTTTCTCCACAAAATTATTTGTCGTTATGATTTAAATGTTTTGTTTTACACTCTGTCAAGCGTAACTAATACTCCGCGCCATAAATAGCTCGGCCAAAGAATTAGGAGCGTGTAGGATGGCGGAAAGCTTTACGACGACTAATCGTTTTTTCGACAATAAAAATTATCCACGCGGGTTCTCTCGTCACGGCGATTTCACCATCAAAGAGGCGCAATTGCTTGAGCGTCATGGTTATGCCTTTAACGAGCTGGATCTGGGTAAACGTGAGCCTGCGACTGAAGACGAAAAACAGTTTGTTGCTGTTTGTCGCGGTGAGCGTGAGCCGCAGTCTGAAGCAGAACGTGTATGGATCAAGTATATGGCACGCATCAAGCGTCCAAAGCGTTTCCATACGCTGTCTGGCGGTAAGCCGCAGATGGAAGGTGCTGAAGACTACACCGAGTCTGACGACTAAGTTGATGAGAAAAGGAGCTTCGGCTCCTTTTTTTATGCCAGTAATTTTTGCAAGTGCAGCAACAACCGATCTATGGCGCGATAGCTCAGCGCTTCCTGCAGATGGTGTCTTTCAATCTCTGGGTCTCCTTCCACATCGGCAATAGTGCGAGCCACTTTCAGCAGGCGCTGCCATGCACGGATCGAGAGCCCAAATCGCGTCAATGTCTCTTCAAGCCAGCAGGCATCCTCAGCCTTAAGATGGCAAAACTGCCGAATCTCAGCATTATCCAGACGCGCATTCAGCTTATGTTGACGAGCGTACTGTCGGGCCTGTGAGGCGATAACCCGTTCGCGAACCTTCGCTGTGCTCTCACCGCGTATCGTTGTCTGGCTGAGCAAACCAGGGGGCGGTAATGGGATCTCCAGGGATAAATCAAAACGATCGAGGAAAGGGCCTGACAGCTTCCCCAGATAGCGCAGCGTCTGCTCAGGCGTGCAGCGATTATGATTTCCCTGATAATGGCCTGATGGGCTGGGGTTCATGGCGGCAACCAGCTGGAACTGTGCCGGGTAGCTTATTTTGGCGCGCGTGCGGGAGATATGGATCTCGCCAGATTCGATAGGTTCCCGCAGGGCATCCAGTACGCGGCGTTCAAACTCAGGCAGTTCATCAAGGAACAGGATGCCATTGTGTGCCAGCGAGATCTCTCCCGGCCCCGGAATGGAGCCCCCTCCGACCATGGCCGTCAGGGAGGCACTGTGATGGGGAGAGCGAAAAGGGCGTCGTCGCCACTGTTTTTGCAATGATGCAGAGCTCACCAGGCTAAATATCGCTGCGCTTTCAAGTGCCTCATGATTATTGAGTGGTGGCAATAACCCGTTCAGCCTGCTCGCCAGCATGGTTTTCCCTGTTCCCGGCGGGCCAATCAGCAACAGGTTATGTCCTCCGGCTGCGGTGATCTCCAGTGCCCGCTTCCCCTGCTCCTGCCCGATAATATCGCTGAGGTCGTCCGGGCTTTCAGGCAGGATATCTCCGGTTTCCTCTGGCTCGGAGAGCGTATGTTGGCCTTCAAGGTGCGCGCAGACTTCCTGTAAATGCCCCGCGACCAGGCATCCTTTCTCGGCAATCAGGCTCACTTCTGAGGCATTTTCATTGGCTACAATAATTTGTCGACCGGCATGAATGGCTTCCAGCGCACCTGAGATGGCGCCAGGAACGCCTCTTAACGCGCCTGTAAGCGCCAGTTCGCCAATGAACTCGTACGAGCCTAGCCTCGCAGTGTTGAGCTGCTCAGAGGCTGCGAGAAGCGCAATAGCGATAGGTAAATCGTATCGTCCGCCCTCCTTGGGCAGATCTGCGGGAGCAAGGTTGATCGTGATCTTCTTGGCGGGGAAGGTATAACCGCTATTGATAATTGCGCTGCGAACCCGATCTCTGGCTTCTTTGACCGTGGTTTCTGGCAAGCCGACAAGCGTTAGCCCAGGGAGCCCATTACTCAGATGAACCTCCACAGAAATAAGCGGTGCCTTTACTCCGATAGCCGCGCGCGTGTAAACAACTGACAGTGACATAAGCACCTCCTCAGTGATTCACTATGTCAGTATTGATTTTGCCTGTTGAGCGTCAGTTGGCTGATTTACGACGCTCATTCCTGCTTTTTAGCGACATAGTGTAACTATTTCACTCATTCGGAAGTCATCTCGCAAAGAGAAGAACGGAACGCGGCATAGCGCTAAAACACGCCAAAAAAAATGAAAAATATTCACTATCTAATTTCCTTATATAAAACAAAGCTTTTCAGGAATATGATTTGCCTGCTAATCAAATCCGTCATAAATAAATCTTGTGTTTGGTTTGATAACTGTGATAACTCTTTAGGCATTCCTTCGAACAAGATGCACAAAGAACCGAAAATGACAGCCCTTCTACTAGTGATTAGCCTGGTCGTGATTAGCGTGGTGGTGATTATTATCCCACCGTGCGGGGCTGCACTTGGACGAGGAAAGGCTTAGAAATCAAGCCTTAACGAACTAAGACCCCCGCACCGAAAGGTCCGGGGGTTTTTTTATGACTAAAAAACTTAAACGAGGAGCAGAGAATGACAAATAGCACAAAATTCTGTTTCTCCCGATTTATGACGGGGAACTAACTATGAATGGGGCACAGTGGGTAGTACATGCGTTGCGCGCACAGGGAGTCGAAACCGTCTTTGGTTATCCGGGAGGCGCAATTATGCCGATTTACGATGCACTGTATGACGGCGGCGTGGAACACCTCTTGTGCCGACACGAGCAGGGCGCAGCCATGGCGGCCATTGGCTATGCACGTGCCACCGGTAAAACGGGCGTCTGCATGGCAACGTCTGGACCGGGCGCCACAAACCTGATCACCGGTCTGGCTGACGCGCTGCTCGATTCCGTTCCCGTGGTGGCGATCACCGGCCAGGTGGCCTCACCCTTCATCGGTACCGATGCCTTCCAGGAAGTCGATGTGCTCGGCTTGTCGCTGGCCTGCACCAAACACAGCTTCCTCGTGCAGTCCCTCGAAGAACTGCCAGGCGTGATGGCGGAAGCGTTCCGTATTGCCAGCTCTGGCCGTCCTGGCCCGGTTCTGGTGGATATCCCGAAAGATATTCAGGTCGCACTCGGCGAGCTGGAACCGCACTTCTCCACCGTTGAAAGTGACGACGCGTTCCCGCATGCGGAAGTCGAAGAGGCGCGTCGGATGCTGGCGCAGGCAGCCCAGCCGATGCTGTACGTCGGCGGCGGCGTTGGCATGGCACAGGCAGTTCCGGCCCTGCGCGAATTTATCGCGGTAACGCAAATGCCTGCCACCTGCACGCTGAAAGGGTTGGGCGCAGTGGATGCTGACTACCCATACTACCTGGGCATGCTGGGGATGCACGGCACCAAAGCGGCAAACCTGGCGGTGCAGGAGTGTGATTTGCTGATTGCCGTCGGTGCCCGTTTTGACGATCGCGTGACCGGCAAGCTGAATACCTTCGCGCCAAACGCCAAAGTTATCCATATGGATATCGACCCGGCGGAAATGAACAAGCTGCGTCAGGCGCATGTTGCGCTGCAGGGCGATCTCAACACGCTGCTGCCGGCGTTACAGCAGCCTTTGAATATCGGCGAGTGGCGCCAGCACACGGCTGAAATGCGTGCCGAGCACGCCTGGCGTTACGACCATCCGGGTGAGGCCATCTATGCGCCGCTGCTGTTGAAGCAGTTGTCTGACCGTAAACCGGCAGACAGCGTAGTGACGACCGATGTCGGCCAGCACCAGATGTGGTCTGCGCAGCACATGACCTACACCCGCCCGGAAAACTTCATCACCTCCAGCGGATTAGGCACGATGGGCTTCGGCCTGCCTGCCGCGGTGGGTGCTCAGGTTGCCCGTCCAAACGATACGGTCATCTGTATCTCCGGTGACGGCTCCTTCATGATGAACGTTCAGGAGTTGGGCACCGTTAAGCGTAAACAATTGCCGCTGAAGATCGTGTTGCTTGATAACCAGCGTTTAGGGATGGTGCGCCAGTGGCAGCAGCTGTTCTTCGAGGAGCGCTACAGCGAAACCACCCTGACTGATAACCCCGATTTCCTCACTCTGGCCAGCGCCTTTGGCATTCCTGGACAGCACATCACCCGTAAAGACCAGGTTGAAGCGGCACTCGACACCATGCTGTCAAGCGAAGGGCCTTACCTGCTTCATGTCTCAATCGACGAGCTTGAGAACGTCTGGCCGTTGGTACCGCCAGGTGCCAGTAACTCACAAATGCTGGAGAAATTATCATGATGCAACATCAGGTCGCCGTTCAGGCTCGCTTCAATCCAGAGACATTAGAACGCGTTTTGCGCGTGGTCCGTCATCGTGGCTTTCAGATTTGCTCTATGAATATGGAGACGGCCACTGACGCCCAAAATATCAGTATCGAATTAACCGTTGCCAGCCCGCGCCCGGTCGACTTACTGTTTAGTCAGTTATCAAAGCTGGTGGATGTTGCCCATGTTGCCATTTGCCAGAGCACAACCACATCACAACAAATCCGCGCCTGAGCGTGACAGGAAGAGAAAATGACGACAAAAAAAGCTGATTACATTTGGTTCAATGGTGAGATGGTTCGTTGGGAGGACGCGAAGGTCCACGTAATGTCCCATGCGCTGCACTACGGTACGTCTGTGTTTGAAGGCATCCGTTGCTACGACTCTCACAAAGGGCCAGTGGTGTTCCGTCATCGTGAACATATGCAGCGTCTGCATGACTCAGCCAAAATTTATCGTTTCCCGGTTTCTCAGAGCGTTGATGAGCTGATGGAAGCCTGCCGCGAGGTGATTCGTAAGAACAACCTGACCAGCGCCTATATTCGTCCGCTGGTCTTCGTGGGTGACGTGGGCATGGGCGTAAACCCGCCAGCCGGTTACACCACAGACGTGATCATTGCTGCGTTCCCGTGGGGGGCGTACCTGGGTGCAGAAGCGCTGGAGCAGGGGATCGACGCAATGGTCTCGTCCTGGAACCGCGTGGCGCCTAATACCATCCCAACTGCGGCCAAGGCGGGCGGTAACTACCTCTCCTCACTGTTGGTCGGCAGCGAAGCGCGCCGCCACGGCTACCAGGAAGGCATCGCGCTGGATGTGAACGGTTATATCTCTGAAGGTGCAGGTGAGAACCTGTTTGAAGTGAAAGACGGTATCCTGTTCACCCCGCCGTTTACCTCTTCAGCCCTGCCGGGTATTACCCGTGACGCCATCATTAAGCTGGCGAAAGATCTGGGTATCGAAGTGCGTGAACAGGTTCTGTCCCGCGAATCTCTGTATCTGGCCGATGAAGTCTTTATGTCCGGTACGGCGGCTGAGATCACGCCGGTTCGCAGTGTAGACGGTATTCAGGTGGGCGCAGGCCGCTGTGGCCCGGTTACCAAACGCATTCAGCAAGCCTTCTTTGGCCTCTTCACCGGCGAAACAGAAGATAAATACGGCTGGTTGGATCAGGTTAATCAATAAGCATAAATATGGGACGGCACGCACCGTCCCATTTAATAGTCAGACGGGAGTAAATAAAGCATGCCTAAGTATCGTTCCGCCACCACCACCCACGGCCGTAACATGGCGGGTGCCCGCGCACTGTGGCGCGCCACCGGGATGACCGACGCTGATTTCGGTAAACCTATTATCGCCGTGGTGAACTCCTTCACCCAGTTTGTGCCGGGCCATGTGCACCTGCGCGATCTCGGCAAACTGGTTGCTGAGCAAATTGAAGCTGCGGGCGGTGTGGCGAAAGAATTCAACACCATTGCGGTGGATGACGGTATCGCGATGGGGCACGGGGGCATGCTCTATTCACTGCCGTCGCGCGAGCTGATTGCCGACTCGGTGGAATATATGGTTAACGCTCACTGTGCGGATGCCATGGTCTGTATCTCCAACTGCGACAAAATCACCCCGGGGATGCTGATGGCTTCCCTGCGTCTGAACATTCCGGTAATTTTCGTCTCCGGTGGTCCTATGGAAGCGGGCAAGACCAAGCTTTCTGACAAAATCATCAAGCTCGACCTGGTCGATGCGATGATCCAGGGCGCGGATCCAAAAGTGTCTGACGAGCAGAGCAACCAGGTGGAACGCTCCGCGTGCCCAACCTGCGGCTCCTGTTCCGGGATGTTCACCGCCAACTCCATGAACTGTCTGACCGAAGCACTGGGCCTCTCTCAGCCGGGCAACGGTTCGCTGCTGGCGACGCACGCTGACCGTAAAGCGTTGTTCCTCAACGCCGGTAAGCGCATTGTTGAACTGACCAAACGTTACTACGAGCAGGACGATGCCAGCGCGCTGCCGCGCAACATCGCCAGCAAGGCGGCGTTCGAAAATGCCATGACGCTGGATATCGCCATGGGCGGTTCTACTAACACCGTTTTGCACCTGCTGGCTGCGGCGCAGGAAGCGGAAATCGACTTCACCATGAGCGATATCGATAAGCTGTCCCGCAAAGTGCCGCAACTGTGTAAAGTCGCGCCAAGCACCCAGAAATACCACATGGAAGACGTACACCGTGCGGGTGGCGTCATCGGTATTCTTGGCGAGCTGGATCGCGCCGGGCTGCTGAACCGCGATGTGAAGAACGTTCTCGGTCTGACATTGCCGCAGACGCTGGATAAGTATGACGTGATGCTGACTCAGGATGAGGCGGTGAAAAACATGTTCCGCGCGGGTCCGGCCGGTATTCGTACCACGCAGGCCTTCTCCCAGGATTGTCGCTGGGACACCCTGGATGATGACCGCGCCGAAGGCTGCATCCGTTCGCTGGAGCACGCCTACAGCAAAGACGGCGGTCTGGCCGTGCTGTACGGCAACTTTGCGGAAAACGGCTGTATCGTAAAAACCGCGGGCGTGGATGACAGCATCCTGAAATTCACCGGCCCGGCCAAAGTGTACGAAAGCCAGGACGAGGCGGTAGACGCCATCCTGGGCGGCAAAGTTGTGGAAGGCGACGTGGTAGTCATCCGTTACGAAGGGCCGAAAGGCGGTCCAGGCATGCAGGAGATGCTCTACCCAACCACCTTCCTGAAATCGATGGGCCTTGGTAAAGCCTGTGCGTTGATCACCGACGGACGTTTCTCGGGCGGTACGTCCGGCCTCTCCATCGGCCACGTATCACCGGAAGCAGCGAGCGGCGGCAACATTGCGATCATCGAAGACGGTGACCTGATCGAAATCGACATTCCGAATCGCGGGATCCAGCTCAAGCTGAGCGATCAGGAGATCGCGGCTCGGCGTGAAGCACAGGAAGCGCGCGGCGATAAAGCCTGGACGCCGAAGGACCGCCAGCGTGAAGTCTCCTTCGCCCTGCGCGCTTACGCGAGCCTTGCGACCAGTGCAGACAAAGGCGCGGTACGCGATAAATCGAAACTTGGGGGCTAATGATGGCCGAGTCACAACCCTTATCCGCCGCCCCTGAGGGGGCGGAATATCTCCGGGCAGTGCTACGCGCGCCGGTCTATGAAGCGGTGCAGGTCACCCCGCTGCAGAAAATGGAAAAACTCTCTTCGCGCCTCGACAACGTGATTCTGGTGAAGCGCGAAGACCGTCAGCCGGTGCACAGCTTCAAGCTGCGCGGGGCCTACGCGATGATGGCCGGGTTGACCGACGAGCAAAAAGCACGCGGCGTGATTACCGCGTCGGCGGGCAACCACGCGCAGGGTGTGGCGTTCTCGTCTGCCCGTTTGGGGTTGAAAGCGCTGATCGTGATGCCGGTTGCCACGGCGGATATCAAAGTGGATGCGGTGCGTGGTTTCGGCGGCGAAGTGCTGCTCCACGGCGCTAACTTTGACGAAGCAAAAGCCAAAGCGATCGAGCTGGCGCAGCAGCAGGGCTTTACCTGGGTACCGCCGTTCGATCATCCGATGGTGATTGCAGGACAAGGTACCCTGGCGCTGGAACTGCTGCAGCAGGATGCCCATCTTGACCGCGTTTTTGTTCCGGTGGGCGGCGGTGGCTTAGCCGCAGGCGTGGCGGTGCTGATCAAACAGCTGATGCCGCAGATCAAAGTGATTGCCGTGGAAGCGGAAGATTCAGCCTGCCTGAAGGCCGCGCTGGATGCGGGTCATCCGGTCGATCTTCCGCGCGTTGGGCTGTTTGCCGAAGGCGTGGCGGTGAAACGTATTGGCGACGAAACCTTCCGTCTGTGCCAGGAGTATCTTGACGACATCGTCACCGTCGACAGCGATGCGATCTGTGCGGCGATGAAAGATCTCTTCGAGGATGTGCGTGCGGTGGCGGAACCGTCCGGCGCGCTGGCATTGGCTGGAATGAAAAAATACATCGCCCAGCACAACATTCGCGGCGAGCGCCTGGCGCACGTGCTCTCGGGCGCTAACGTCAACTTCCATGGTCTGCGTTACGTTTCTGAACGCTGCGAGCTGGGTGAGCAGCGTGAGGCCCTGCTGGCGGTGACCATTCCGGAAGAGAAGGGCAGCTTCCTGAAGTTCTGTCAGCTGCTTGGCGGCCGTTCGGTAACGGAGTTCAACTACCGTTTTGCCGATGCGAAAGACGCCTGTATTTTTGTCGGCGTGCGTTTAAGCCGCGGTCTGGAAGAGCGCAAAGAGATCCTCAACCTGCTGCACGAAGGCGGCTACAGCGTGGTCGATCTCTCTGACGATGAGATGGCGAAGCTGCACGTGCGTTATATGGTCGGTGGTCGTCCGTCGAAGCCGCTTAAAGAACGTCTTTACAGCTTTGAATTCCCGGAATCCCCGGGCGCGTTGCTGAAGTTCCTGCATACGCTGGGCACGCACTGGAACATCTCGCTGTTCCACTACCGCAGCCACGGCACCGACTATGGCCGCGTGCTGGCCGCGTTTGAACTGGCCGAGCACGAGCCGGATTTCGAAACGCGTCTGAACGAGCTGGGCTATGAGTGCCATGATGAAACCCACAACCCGGCGTTCCGCTTCTTCCTCGCGGGCTAAGGGGAGGTCTGCGTATAGGTCGGGTAAGCGTAGCGCCACCCGACTTTAATGGTTCGGCAATATCTTCCAGAACGCATCAATAAGCGGCTCATGCAGCCGCTTTTTTTGTGCACACACGCCAAGCTCGAACGGCGTCTTTTCGTCGCTGCGCTCCAGAATCATCACGCGATTGCGCACCGGTTCCGGGCTGTTTTCCAGCACCACTTCCGGCAGCAGCGCCACGCCGCAGCCAAGCGCCACCATTGAGACCATCGCCTCGTGTCCACCCACCGTCGCGTAAATCGACGGATTACTGATTTTCTGACGACGGAACCAGAGTTCGATACGGCGTCGCACCGGACCCTGATCGGCCATGATAAACGGCACCGATGACCAGTCCGGCTTTTCCACCGACACCTGATTACGCACCGGGCAGGGTAGCGCCGGGGCGATCAGCACCACCGCCAGATTCTCCAGCATGGAGAACGCCACCGCGCCCGGCAGGGTTTCGGGCTTCCCGGCAATGGCCAGATCGGCTTCGCCTGTGACGACTTTTTCCATAGCATCCGCGGCATCGCCGGTGGTGAGCTTAATTTCAACCGAGGGATGCTCCGCGCGGAAGCGGTCAAGGATAGGGGGAAGATGGCTATAGGCGGCCGTTACGGAACAGAAAATATGTAGCTCGCCGGATAAAGACGGCCCTTTCTGATCGATGGCGTGTCGTAGCTGCTGATACTGCAGCAACGTCTGCTGAGCAAAGACCCGCAGCTCTTCGCCCGCTTCCGTGAGTGTAACGGTGCGATTATCCCGCACAAACAGCGGCTGGCCGAGGTCCTCTTCAAGGCGCTGGATCTGGCGCGAAAGCGTGGACGGGCTGACGTGCATAGCCCGGGCGCTACGGCCAAAATGGCGGCTTTCCGCCAGATGCAGGAACATTTTCAGATCGCGTAAATCCACGGATTCCACTCCCCCTTTTTACATTGCAGATATTGCAACGTGACGTTGTGAATATATCAATTTCCGCAATGAATTTCCTGTTGTAATGTGGGTACATTCTCGCTGAAACGCGAACCGAACAATAAGACACACAACATCACGAGGTATCACCCATGGCTAACTACTTTAATACACTGAACTTGCGCCAGCAGCTGGCGCAGCTGGGCAAATGCCGCTTCATGGCGCGCGATGAATTTGCTGATGGCGCGAGCTACCTTCAGGGTAAAAAAGTGGTCATCGTCGGCTGTGGCGCGCAGGGTCTGAACCAGGGCCTGAACATGCGTGACTCCGGGCTGGATATCTCTTACGCCCTGCGCAAAGAAGCAATTGCTGAAAAACGCGCTTCCTGGCGTAAAGCGACCGAAAACGGCTTCAAAGTGGGTACCTACGAAGAGCTGATCCCGCAGGCGGATCTGGTTGTTAACCTGACGCCAGACAAACAGCACTCTGATGTTGTGCGCTCCGTTCAGCCGCTGATGAAAGACGGCGCGGCGCTGGGTTACTCTCACGGCTTCAACATCGTTGAAGTGGGCGAGCAGATCCGTAAAGACATCACCGTAGTGATGGTGGCTCCGAAGTGTCCGGGTACAGAAGTCCGTGAAGAGTACAAGCGTGGTTTCGGCGTGCCGACGCTGATTGCGGTTCACCCGGAAAACGATCCGAAAGGCGAAGGGATGGCGATCGCCAAAGCATGGGCAGCGGCTACCGGTGGCCACCGTGCGGGCGTTCTGGAATCTTCCTTCGTGGCTGAAGTGAAATCTGACCTGATGGGCGAGCAGACCATTCTGTGCGGCATGCTGCAGGCCGGTTCACTGCTGTGCTTCGATAAGCTGGTGGAAGAGGGTACCGACCCGGCATACGCAGAAAAACTGATTCAGTTCGGCTGGGAAACCATCACCGAAGCGCTGAAGCAGGGCGGTATCACGCTGATGATGGATCGTCTGTCCAACCCGGCGAAACTGCGTGCTTTCGCGCTGTCCGAACAGCTGAAAACCATCATGGCGCCGCTGTTCCAGAAACATATGGACGACATCATCTCCGGCGAGTTCTCTTCCGGCATGATGGCTGACTGGGCGAATGATGATAAGAAACTGCTGACCTGGCGTGAAGAGACCGGTAAGACCGCGTTCGAAACTGCGCCACAGTATGAAGGTAAAATCGGCGAGCAAGAGTACTTCGACAAAGGCGTACTGATGATCGCGATGGTAAAAGCGGGTGTTGAGCTGGCGTTCGAAACCATGGTGGATTCCGGCATCATCGAAGAGTCTGCGTACTACGAATCACTGCACGAGCTGCCGCTGATCGCGAACACCATCGCCCGTAAGCGTCTGTACGAAATGAACGTGGTTATCTCCGATACCGCTGAGTACGGCAACTACCTGTTCTCTTATGCATGCGTACCGCTGCTGAAAGAGTTCATGACCGCCCTGCAACCGGGCGATCTGGGCAAAGCCATTGCGGAAGGTGCGGTAGATAACGCGCAACTGCGCGATGTGAACGAAGCGATTCGCAGCCACCAGATCGAGAAAGTAGGTCACAAACTGCGTGGCTACATGACTGATATGAAACGTATCGCGGTAGCGGGTTAACAACCTTGTCGGGTGACGCTTCGCTTACCCGACCTACAAAACGCTAAGACGTAGGCCGGGTAAGGCGCAGCCGCTACCCGGCTTTTTATTTGCGATACAAGACCTTGATCACGTGATAGCCGAACTGCGTATGCAGTGGGCCAGTCGGCTCCAGTACCGGGCAGGAGAAGACAACTTTGTCGAACGCCGGAACCATCTGACCCTGACGGAATTCCCCTAAGTCACCGCCGCGTTTGCCTGATGGGCAAATGGAGTGCTTCTTCGCCAGCTTGCCGAAGTCGGCGCCGTTTTTGAGCTGTTCCAGAAGATCCAGAGCCAGTTTCTCTTCTTTAACAAGGATATGCAGTGCTGCTGCCGTTTTTGCCATGATCGTGCCTTGAGTGGTATGGATTAGGCTCGCTATACTACCACGCTGTTATTCTCCCCTCCTGACTTTCATTGAGTGATCATTTATGCGTTTAAACCCCGGACAACAACAAGCTGTCGAATTTGTCACCGGACCGTGTCTGGTGCTGGCGGGGGCTGGCTCCGGCAAAACGCGTGTGATCACGAACAAAATCGCCCACCTGATCCGCGGCTGCGGCTATCAGGCCCGGCATATCGCTGCGGTGACCTTTACCAACAAAGCGGCGCGCGAAATGAAAGAGCGTGTCGGCCAGACGCTGGGGCGTAAAGAGGCGCGAGGCCTGATGATCTCCACGTTCCACACGCTGGGGCTGGATATCATCAAACGTGAATACGCGGCGCTGGGGATGAAGTCTAACTTCTCGCTCTTCGACGACACCGATCAGGTGGCATTGCTTAAAGAGCTTACCGAGGGGCTGATCGAAGATGACAAAGTGCTGTTGCAGCAGCTGATCTCGACGATCTCCAACTGGAAAAACGATCTGATGACCCCCGCTCAGGCGGCGGCGAGCGCCAAAGGTGAGCGGGATCGGATCTTCGCTCACTGCTACGGTCTGTACGATGCACATATGAAAGCGTGTAACGTGTTGGATTTTGACGATCTGATCCTGCTGCCCACGCTGCTGTTGCAGCGTAATGAAGAGGTGCGTGAACGCTGGCAGAACAAAATCCGCTATCTGCTGGTGGATGAATACCAGGACACCAACACCAGCCAGTATGAGCTGGTGAAGCTGCTGGTGGGACAGCGCGCGCGTTTCACCGTGGTAGGCGATGACGACCAGTCAATCTACTCCTGGCGTGGTGCGCGCCCACAAAACCTGGTGCTGCTGAGCAAAGATTTTCCGGCGCTGCAGGTGATCAAGCTGGAACAGAACTACCGCTCATCCGGGCGTATCCTGAAAGCGGCAAATATCCTGATTGCCAATAACCCGCACGTCTTCGAAAAACGCCTTTTCTCGGAACTTGGCTATGGCACGGAGCTCAAAGTGCTCAGTGCCAATAATGAAGAGCATGAAGCGGAGCGCGTGACGGGCGAGCTGATTGCGCACCACTTCGTCAATAAAACGGAATATAAAGATTACGCGATCCTCTATCGCGGCAACCACCAGTCGCGCGTCTTTGAAAAGATGCTGATGCAGAACCGCATCCCCTACAAAATTTCCGGCGGAACCTCCTTCTTCTCGCGCCCTGAAATCAAAGATCTGCTGGCCTATCTTCGTGTACTCACCAACCCGGATGACGACAGCGCCTTTCTGCGTATCGTGAACACGCCGAAACGTGAAATCGGCCCGGCGACGCTGCAAAAGCTCGGTGAATGGGCGATGACGCGCAACAAAAGCCTGTTCACCGCCAGCTTCGATATGGGGCTGAGCCAGACGTTAACCGGGCGCGGTTATGATTCCTTAACCCGCTTTACCCACTGGCTTGGCGAAGTCCAGCGTCTGGCGGAGCGCGAACCGGTTGCTGCCGTTCGCGATCTGATCCACGGCATCGACTATGAGTCCTGGCTGTATGAAACCTCTGCCAGCCCGAAGGCGGCAGAGATGCGGATGAAAAACGTTAACCAGCTATCCAGCTGGATGACGGAAATGCTGGAAGGCTCAGAAATCGACGAGCCGATGACCCTGACCCAGGTCGTTACCCGCTTTACGCTACGCGATATGATGGAGCGCGGTGAGAGCGAAGAGGAAGCCGATCAGGTTCAGCTGATGACGTTGCATGCGTCTAAAGGGCTGGAGTTTCCGTATGTCTACCTGGTCGGCATGGAAGAGGGCTTACTGCCGCACCAGAGCAGCATCGATGAAGATAACGTCGATGAAGAGCGTCGTTTGGCCTACGTGGGCATTACCCGCGCACAGAAAGAATTAACGTTCACGCTGTGTAAAGAGCGCCGTCAGTATGGGGAACTGGTTCGCCCTGAGCCGAGCCGTTTCCTGCTGGAGTTGCCGCAGGATGACCTGATCTGGGAGCAGGAGCGCAAGGTGATTACCGCTGAAGAACGAATGCACAAAGGTCAGGCTAACGTCGCCAACATTCGCGCCATGCTGGCTAAAGCCAAAGAGAAGGGATAAGAATTTGCAGGCCGGGTCAGGCGAAGCCGCCGCCCGGCAATGCACAGCGTGTTACTTCACTTCAAGCGCCCAGTGGACATAGCTCTGCCACTGGCACTCCTGCTCAATCATCTCTGCCCCAAGCGGGTGATTAACAATCCAGTTTTCCGGCAGCGTCAGAGACAGTCTTTCGTCATCCGCCACCAGATGAATATTGGGCAGCAAATCATCGCGACGTCGGCTGGCAAACAGAATTGCCAGACGCAGCAGGCGGCACAGATGCTCGGCCACGCGCGGCGGCACGGCGTTTTGCTGATGTAACGAGGAGAGGTCAACGGCGTTGGTCTGGTTCAGCAGTAACGTTGCCAGCAGTTTCTTTTGTGCCGGCGTGTAGCCCGGCAGATCGAGATTACGCACCAGCCAGGCTGCGTGCAGCGGCGCCTGCTTATACTCGACGCTCAGCCCAATTTCATGCAGCGCGCAGGCACTTAGCAGCAAATCGCGGCTTAACGGGTCAATATCCCAGCTGTTTTTTACCTGATCGGCAAACAGTGATGCCAACTGACCTACCCGTTGCGCTTGATCGGTATCGACAATAAAGCGACGCTGTACGTTACGCAGGGTTCGGGTGCGGATGTCCTGATCAACCGAAAGATGCAGCATTCCGTAGACCAGCCCTTCACGCAGCGCACCACCGGCCAGCGTCATACACTGGATGTTCAGCTCGGTAAAAATGGCGATCAAAATGGCCAGGCCGCTCGGGAAGACCAGCGCGCGTTCCAGCGTCAGGCCTTCTATTTCCAGCTCTTCCAGGCGACCACATTGAATCGCGCGCTGTTTTAACTGCTGGAGCTTGGTAAGCGTGATCCGCTCGTCCATCCCCTGGGCCATCATGATTTCCTGCAACGCCTGCACGGTACCTGACGCACCCACGCAAACTTTCCAGCCGTGATAGCGCAGTTCGTCCATTACCGGACGTAACACCTCGCGGGCAGCATTTTCCGCTTCGTCGAAGTTCTCTTTACCCAGATTTCGATCGGCAAAGTAGCGCTCAAGCCAGGTCACACAGCCCATCGACAGGCTGAAGAGCGAAGTCGCCTGCGCGCCCGTGCCGGTGACGAGCTCGGTGCTGGCACCCCCGATATCGACGACCAGACGGCGATCGTCGCCGCCCGTCGTGTGCGCAACACCCTGATAGATCAGACGTGCTTCTTCTTCACCGCTGATAACCTGAACCGGGCACCCGAGAATTTCCTGCGCTTTGGCAATAAAATCCACGGCATTGACTGCCAGGCGCAGCGTCGCGGTGGCGACAACGGTAATTTGCGAATGGGGAATATCCTGCAGGCGTTCGGCAAAGAGACGCAGACACTGCCAGCCACGTTCCATGGCTTCGGGAGAGAGATAATTATCGCTGCTCAGGCCCGCCGCGAGGCGGACCTTGCGCTTAATGCGCGTCAGCGTTTGTATGCTTCCCGCCACCTCGCGCACAACCAGCATATGAAAACTATTCGAACCGAGATCAATTGCCGCATAAAGCGAGGTGGAGCTGAGCATATTTTCTTAACCTGAACGACGACGATTACGCGGTGCGCCAGAACGACGCGGGCCATTGCCGGAGCGGGCGCGGGTAAGGCGCTTAGGCGGCGGCAGTTCGCTTAACAGCGCATCCGGATTGTATTTACTCTGTGGAATAGAGTGACCAATGTAGGCCTCAATCGCCGGGAGATTCAGCGCATATTCTTCACACGCAAGGCTAATGGAGTGACCGCTTGCACCTGCGCGACCGGTACGACCAATGCGGTGTACGTAGTCTTCGCAGTCATCCGGCAGGTCATAATTGAAGACGTGCGTGACGGCGGGAATGTGCAGACCACGCGCGGCCACGTCGGTTGCGACCAGAATATCGAGATCGCCACGGGTAAATTCGTCGAGAATACGCAGGCGTTTTTTCTGTGCCACATCGCCGGTCAGCAGACCCACACGGTGACCATCTGCAGCCAGATGGCCCCAGATATCTTCACAGCGGTGTTTGGTGTTCGCGAAGATAATGGCGCGATCTGGCCACTCTTCTTCGATCAGCGTTTGCAGCAGGCGCATTTTCTCTTCATTGGAAGGATAGAAGAGCTCTTCTTTAATGCGGTGACCTGTTTTCTGCTCCGGCTCCACTTCCACGTATTCGGCGTTGTTCATCTGCTCGAACGCCAGCTCGCGTACGCGATAAGAAAGGGTAGCGGAGAACAGCATGTTCAGACGCTGGTTCGCCGGCGGCATGCGACGGAACAGCCAGCGGATGTCTTTGATGAAGCCCAGATCGTACATGCGGTCGGCTTCATCCAGCACCACAACCTGGATTGCGCCGAGGTTAATGTGATTCTGTTTTGCATAATCGATAAGACGGCCAGTGGTACCGATCAGGATATCCACGCCGCTTTCCAGCACTTTCAGCTGCTTATCGTAGCCATCGCCGCCGTAAGCCAGGCCAATCTTCAGGCCGGTCGCCTGCGTCAGAGGTTCAGCGTCTGCGTGGATCTGTACCGCCAGTTCTCGCGTCGGAGCCATGATAAGCGCGCGCGGCTGGTTAACTTTGCGGTCTGCAATCGCTGGATGAGAAAGTAAATAATGAAACGTTGACGTTAAAAACGCCATCGTTTTGCCAGTACCGGTTTGCGCCTGCCCTGCTACGTCACGACCGGCCAGCGTCAGCGGCAGGGCGAGAGCCTGAATGGGCGTGCAGTTATGAAACCCTTTATTTTCAAGGGATTCAATCACTTTTGGGTGCAGGGCGAAGTCGGAAAACTTCTGTTCTGTTAAATGTGTTTTGCTCATAGTGTGGTAGAATATCAGCTTACTATTGCTTTACGAAAGCGTATCCGGTGAAATAAAGTCAACCTTTAGTTGGTTAATGCGACATCAACACGTCGTTGATGAAGGCGAAACCAACGCACCAGGCTTATTCCTGTGGAGTTATATATGAGCGATAAAATTATTCACCTGACTGACGACAGTTTTGACACGGACGTACTTAAGGCTGACGGGCTGACCCTCGTCGATTTCTGGGCTGAATGGTGTGGTCCTTGCAAAATGATCGCCCCGATTCTGGATGAGATCGCTGACGAATATCAGGGCAAACTGACTGTTGCCAAGCTGAACATCGACCAGAACCCGGGTACCGCGCCAAAATACGGCATCCGTGGCATCCCGACCCTGTTGCTGTTTAAAAACGGCGAAGTGGCGGCGACCAAAGTGGGCGCACTGTCCAAAGGTCAACTGAAAGAGTTCCTCGACGCTAACCTGGCGTAAGGTTTCTCCGCTGCGCGTCCAGAGGCCAAAATGATGTGCAACTCTGGACGCCCGGCTTAAGTCGTGCTAAGTTAGCTATGACTTCGTTTTAAACATATCTTGTTGTTTGAATCTTGTTTTACCCGAAACTTCCCGTTGTTAACATAAACAGTGCGTGAAGTGGCTAAATTCCGGGCTTGTCACTCAATCCGTCTTGTCGTTTCAGATCTGCGTTCTTTCCCTGTGACCAGACAGCGAACAGACATGAGTTGATGGCCGCTAAACAGGCATGGATGACCCTGCCATACCATTCACAACATTAAGTTCGAGAATCACCCCGAGTTTAAGAACCCACACCATTATGAATCTTACCGAATTAAAGAATACGCCGGTTTCTGAGCTGATCACTCTCGGCGAAAATATGGGACTGGAAAACCAGGCTCGTATGCGCAAGCAGGACATCATTTTCGCCATCCTGAAGCAGCACGCTAAGAGTGGCGAAGATATCTTTGGCGACGGTGTGCTGGAGATATTGCAAGACGGATTTGGTTTCCTCCGCTCTGCAGACAGCTCCTACCTCGCCGGCCCTGACGACATCTACGTATCCCCCAGCCAAATCCGCCGTTTCAACCTCCGCACTGGTGACACCATTTCAGGTAAGATTCGTCCTCCAAAAGAGGGTGAACGCTACTTTGCGCTGTTGAAAGTTAACGAAGTTAACTATGACAAACCGGAAAACTCGCGTAATAAGATCCTCTTCGAGAACTTAACGCCGCTGCATGCGAACTCTCGTCTGCGTATGGAGCGTGGTAACGGTTCTACCGAAGACTTAACCGCGCGCGTGCTGGATCTGGCTTCGCCAATTGGTCGTGGTCAACGTGGTCTGATTGTGGCACCGCCAAAAGCGGGTAAAACCATGCTGCTGCAGAACATCGCGCAGAGCATTGCCTATAACCACCCTGACTGTGTGCTGATGGTACTGCTGATTGACGAACGTCCGGAAGAAGTGACCGAGATGCAGCGTCTGGTGAAAGGTGAAGTTGTGGCGTCGACCTTTGACGAACCGGCATCCCGTCACGTTCAGGTTGCGGAAATGGTTATTGAGAAGGCGAAACGCCTGGTTGAGCACAAGAAAGACGTTATCATTCTGCTCGACTCTATCACCCGTCTGGCGCGTGCCTACAACACCGTGGTTCCGGCTTCCGGTAAAGTACTGACCGGTGGTGTGGATGCCAACGCCCTGCATCGTCCGAAGCGCTTCTTCGGTGCTGCACGTAATGTGGAAGAGGGCGGTAGCCTGACCATCATCGCGACGGCGCTGATCGATACCGGCTCTAAAATGGACGAAGTGATCTACGAAGAGTTTAAAGGGACAGGTAACATGGAACTGCACCTCTCTCGTAAGATTGCAGAAAAACGTGTCTTCCCGGCTATCGACTACAACCGTTCCGGTACCCGTAAGGAAGAGCTGCTCACCACTCAGGAAGAGCTGCAGAAAATGTGGATCCTGCGCAAAATTATCCACCCAATGGGTGAAATCGATGCAATGGAATTCCTCATTAACAAACTGGCGATGACCAAAACCAACGACGATTTCTTCGACATGATGAAGCGCTCGTAACGCAAATAAAGCCAGTGAACGCCACGTTTTTACGTGGCGTTTTTCTTTTATGGACTATACGCTATTACCACACACTCCCAATTTTGACCGGTCGGTGCGACAATAGGACCGTTTGTACAGTCAAAGAAATAATTGATTGAAAAATATACAAAGGGAGTTGTAAGAAGCCACCTTTAATACTTCTGAGGCGGAGGCTTCATGGTTATACTTCCGGGACTAACATTTGTTGAGAGCAATCCATTGTGAATCTACTCACCGCCGTTACTGAGCTGATCAGTATTTTTTTATTCACAACCTGTTTTTTGTTCATCGCGCGTAAGGTGGCAAAAAGAATAGGGTTGGTGGATAAGCCCAATTTCCGTAAACGTCATCAGGGACTTATTCCTCTGGTTGGAGGGATTTCTGTTTACGCTGGCATTTGTTTCACATTTGGCATTGCGGATTATTATATTCCACACGCAGCACTTTATCTTGCCTGTGCGGGTGTCCTGGTCCTTGTCGGGGCACTGGATGACCGATTCGATATCGCGGTGAAAATCCGCGCCACCGTTCAGGCGGCGATTGGCGTGATTATGATGGTCGTCGGCGGACTTTACCTGAGAAGCCTCGGCTATGTCTTTGGCCCATGGGAGTTAGTCCTGGGTCCATTTGGCTTCTTCCTGACGCTTTTTGCCGTCTGGGCGGCGATTAACGCTTTCAACATGGTGGATGGTATTGACGGTCTGCTTGGCGGATTGTCATCGGTTTCGTTTGCCGCAATCGGCATCATTCTCTGGTTTGATGGTCAGTACAGTCTGTCAATGTGGTGTTTTGCCATGATTGCCGCCATCCTGCCTTATATTCTCCTTAATCTCGGTGCGCTGGGGCGTCGCTATAAAGTCTTTATGGGTGACGCCGGCAGTACGCTAATCGGTTTTACCGTTATCTGGATTTTGCTCGAAACTACGCAGGGTAAAACTCACCCGATTAGCCCGGTAACCGCGCTGTGGATTATCGCCATTCCGTTAATGGATATGGTGGCGATTATGTATCGCCGTCTGCGTAAAGGGATGAGTCCTTTCTCTCCCGATCGCCAGCATATTCATCATCTCATCATGCGTGCGGGCTTTACTTCCCGTCAGGCGTTTGTCCTGATTACCCTTGCCGCCGCTATTCTGGCCGCGATTGGCGTTGCCGCAGAATATGCTCATTTCATTCCTGAATGGGTAATGTTGGTATTATTCTTGCTAGCATTTTTCCTGTACGGCTACTGCATTAAGCGCGCATGGAAAGTGGCGCGATTCATTAAACGTCTGAAACGCAGGATGCGTCGTAACAATGACAAAAACACAACATTAACTAAGTAAAACCGGGACTATGATGACTCAACCGTTGGCGGGAGCGAAATCAGTGGTAACTGAGAATGAACTGGATATTCGGGGTTTGTTTCGCGTGTTATGGGCAGGCAAACTTTGGATTGCGGGGATCGCGCTGGGGTTCGCACTGTTAGCGCTGGCCTACACTTTCTTTGCAAAGCAGGAGTGGAGCGCCACGGCAATTACAGACAGACCAACGGTTAACATGCTCGGTGGGTTTTATTCCCAGCAGCAGTTCCTGCGCAACCTGGATATCAAGGCGAATCTGGCGACGCCCGATCAGGCTACCGTTATGGATGAGGCGTATAAAGAGTTTGTCATGCAGCTGGCCTCCTGGGACACGCGTCGTGATTTCTGGAGCCAGACGGATTATTACAAGCAACGCATGGTGGGCAACAGCAAAGCCGATGCCGCGCTGCTGGATGACCTGATTAACAACATTCAATTTATGCCGGGCGATGCGCTGCGTAATGTTAATGACAGCGTCAAACTGATTGCAGAGACGGCGCCGGATGCCAATAACCTGTTGCGCCAGTATGTCGCTTTTGCCAGCCAGCGCGCCGCAAGTCATCTTAATGAAGAACTCAAAGGCGCCTGGGCGGCCCGTACCATCCAGATGAAAGCGCAGGTAAAACGTCAGGAAGAGGTGGCTAAAGCCATATTCTCCCGCCGTGTTCATAACATTGAACAGGCACTCAAAATTGCGGAACAGCACAATATTTCTCGCAGCGAAACGGACGTTCCGGCGGATGAACTGCCTGATTCTGAAATGTTCCTGCTTGGTCGTCCAATGCTGCAGGCTCGTCTGGAAAACCTGCAGGCCGTTGGCCCTGATTTTGACCTCGACTACGATCAAAACCGCGCCATGCTCACCACCCTGAATGTTGGTCCAACGCTGGACCCGCGTTTTCAGACCTATCGTTATTTGCGAACGCCTGAAGAACCTGTAAAACGCGATAGTCCGCGTCGTGCATTCCTGATGATCATGTGGGGGATTGTAGGCGCACTGACGGGCGCTGGCGTGGCGTTAATACGTCGTCGCACAAATTAAGAACGCCGTCTACGATGAAGGCTACGGCCTTCATCGCCTAATCGAAGAGAATCGATGTGAAAGTACTTACCGTATTTGGCACCAGGCCGGAGGCCATCAAGATGGCGCCTCTGGTGCATGCGCTGGCCAGCGATCCTGATATTGAAGCGAAAGTGTGCGTCACGGCGCAACACCGGGAGATGCTCGATCAAGTTTTAACGCTCTTTTCCATCGTCCCGGACTACGACCTCAATATAATGAAGCCGGGGCAGGGATTAACGGAGATTACCTGCCGTATCTTGCAAGAGTTAAAGCCCATTCTGGAATCCTTTAAGCCTGATGTCGTGCTGGTGCATGGCGACACCACCACTACTGTGGCAACCAGTCTGGCAGCGTTTTATCAACGTATTCCTGTCGGCCACGTTGAAGCGGGCCTGCGCACCGGCAACCTTTATTCGCCGTGGCCGGAAGAAGCCAACCGCACGCTTACCGGGCACCTGGCGATGTACCACTTTGCACCCACCGAAAATTCGCGCCAGAACCTGCTGCGTGAAAATATTGCCGACAAAAAAATCTTTGTGACCGGCAATACGGTTATTGATGCCCTGATTTGGGTGCGTGACCGTGTGCTGGCTAACAACGAACTTCAGGCAGAACTCGCTGCGCGCTACCCGTTCCTGAACAACGGCAAAAAAACCATTCTGGTCACCGGCCACCGTCGTGAAAGCTTTGGCCGGGGTTTCGAGCAAATCTGTCATGCGCTGGCTGAAATCGCCGCGCAAAACGAAGATGTGCAGATTGTCTATCCGGTGCATCTCAACCCTAACGTCAGCGAGCCGGTCAACCGCATTCTGGGACATGTTGAAAATGTCCTTCTGATTGAGCCGCAGGACTACATGCCGTTTGTCTGGCTTATGAATCATGCCTGGCTGATCCTCACCGATTCAGGCGGTATTCAGGAAGAAGCACCTTCACTCGGCAAGCCGGTGCTGGTAATGCGTGAAACCACCGAGCGCCCGGAGGCGGTAAAAGCGGGCACGGTGCGTCTGGTCGGCACGGATAAGCAGCGTATCGTCGATGAAGTGACACACCTGCTGCACGACGAAGAAGCGTATCAGGCGATGAGCCGGGCCCATAACCCGTACGGTGATGGGCTGGCTTGTGGCCGTATTTTGCATGCACTTAAACACAATCGGGTATCGCTATGAGTTTTACTACCATCTCTGTCATTGGTCTTGGCTATATTGGCTTGCCTACTGCGGCAGCATTTGCCTCTCGTCAAAAACAGGTTGTAGGCGTGGATATCAATGCGCGCGCGGTGGAAACCATTAACCGTGGCGAAATCCATATTGTGGAGCCCGATCTCGACCGCGTGGTCAAAGAGGCCGTTGATGGGGGATTCCTGCGCGCCAGTACCACGCCGGTTGAAGCCGATGCTTATCTCATTGCTGTGCCGACGCCATTCAAAGGCGACCATGAACCCGACATGGTCTACGTAGAGGCCGCTGCGAAATCTATTGCACCTGTGCTCAAGAAAGGGGCGCTGGTGATCCTGGAGTCCACTTCTCCGGTTGGCGCAACCGAGCAGATGGCACAGTGGCTGGCAGAAGCCCGGCCGGATTTAAGCTTCCCGCAGCAGGCGGGAGAGCAGGCCGATATCAATATCGCCTACTGTCCGGAGCGCGTGCTGCCGGGGCAGGTGATGGTCGAACTGATTAAAAATGACCGCGTGATTGGCGGGATGACGCCTGTTTGTTCCGCTCGTGCCAGCGCGCTGTACAAGATTTTCCTCGAAGGCGAATGCGTGGTGACGAACTCCCGTACCGCAGAAATGTGCAAACTGACGGAAAACAGCTTCCGCGACGTGAACATCGCTTTTGCCAACGAACTGTCGCTCATTTGTGCCGATCAGGGGATTAACGTCTGGGAATTAATCAGCCTGGCGAATCGTCATCCGCGCGTTAACATTCTGCAGCCAGGCCCGGGCGTAGGCGGTCACTGTATCGCCGTCGATCCATGGTTTATCGTGGCGCAAAACCCCGATCAGGCACGCCTGATCCGCACCGCGCGTGAAGTTAACGACAGCAAGCCACACTGGGTTCTCAACCAGGTTAAAACCACGGTGGCAGATTGTCTGGCTGACAGTGGCAAACGGGCCAGCGAACTGAAAATTGCCTGCTTTGGCCTGGCGTTCAAACCTAACATCGACGATCTGCGCGAAAGCCCGGCGATGGAAATTGCTGAGATGATTGCCCAATGGCACACGGGCGAAACGCTGGTAGTCGAGCCGAATATTCATGAACTGCCGGCAAAACTGGCGGGGAACTGCACGCTTACCGCGCTGGATGACGCGCTGGCCACGGCGGACGTACTGGTGCTGCTGGTGGATCATAAAGAGTTTAAAGCGACCCCCGCTGATGCCGTACAGCAGCGTTACATTGTTGATACCAAAGGTGTCTGGCGTTGAGCAACCTGAACGGGATGCTTGAGTCCCTTGAGTGGGAGAGCCATTTTTTTGGCCTGCCTTCAGCCATTCTGCGTTTGCGCGAAACTGCACCGGCACTGACTGACGCCGACTTTCGCGTCTGGCAGCGGGTACAGGCGAAGATCCCGGCGGACCGCGCCGACCTGCTTGATGCGCTTCAGCAACACGGTTTTCAGCTGGTGGAAGGCGAAGTGGATCTTGCCATTACGCTAACCCGGCATGAGGCGCCAGGCGCGGAAGTTGCCGCTGAGCAGGATATCCCGGTGCTGCGCGAAATGGCAGCGAAGGCGTTTGCCCGCAGCCGCTTTCGTGCCCCCTGGTATGCACCTGAGGACAGCGGACGTTTCTATGCCCAGTGGATTGAGAATGCGGTAAAAGGGACGTTCGATCATGTTTGTCTGGTGTTCCGCGCGGCGGACGGCCAGATCCAGGGTTTTGTTTCGCTTCGCAAGCTCAACGAGCGCGAGGCGCGTATCGGCTTATTAGCCGGCCGGGGTATGGGCGAGAAACTCATGCAGGCGGCGCTACACTGGGCGCAGCAGCAACAGGTCTCGACGCTGCGGGTGGCAACCCAGATGGGCAACACCGCTGCGCTTAAACGTTATATTGCGAGTGGTGCCAACATCGACGCCACCGCCTACTGGTTATACAGGTGACAAGATGATTCCATTTAACGCACCACCCGTCGTGGGAACCGAACTCGACTATATGCAGTCTGCTATGGGCAGCGGCAAACTCTGCGGTGATGGTGGGTTTACCCGTCGCTGCCAGCAGTGGATGGAACAGCGTTTTCACAGCGCTAAAGTGCTGCTGACCCCTTCCTGTACGGCGTCGCTGGAAATGGCTGCGCTGTTGCTCGATATTCAGCCCGGTGATGAAGTGATTATGCCGAGCTACACCTTCGTCTCCACGGCGAACGCGTTTGTGTTACGCGGGGCGAAAATCGTCTTTGTGGATATTCGTCCGGACACCATGAATATCGATGAAACGCTGATTGAAGCGGCGATCACTGATAAAACGCGGGCGATTGTTCCGGTCCATTACGCGGGCGTGGCCTGTGAAATGGACACCATTATGGCGATCGCGAAAAAGCATAACCTGTTTGTGGTGGAAGATGCCGCTCAGGGCGTGATGTCCACCTACAAAGGACGCGCGCTCGGCACCATCGGCCACATCGGCTGCTTTAGCTTCCACGAAACCAAAAACTATACCGCAGGTGGTGAAGGCGGCGCGACGCTGATTAACGACCGCGCGCTGGTTGAGCGTGCGGAAGTGATCCGCGAAAAAGGCACCAACCGCAGCCAGTTCTTCCGTGGCCAGGTTGATAAGTATACCTGGCGCGATATTGGCTCAAGCTATCTGATGGCGGATCTGCAGGCGGCGTATCTGTGGGCACAGCTGGAGGCGGCAGAGCGCATTAACCTGCAGCGTTTGTCCCTGTGGCAGACCTATTACGACGCGCTGGCACCGCTGGCAAAAGCCGGGCGTATTGCGCTGCCGACCATTCCAGCAGACTGCGTCCACAATGCCCATATGTTCTACATCAAACTGCGCGATAACGACGATCGCAGCAAGCTGATTGCCTGGCTGAAAGAGGCTGAGATTATGGCGGTGTTCCACTACATTCCGCTGCACTCCAGCCCGGCCGGTGAAGCGTTCGGGACATTCGCGGGTGAAGACCGCTATACCACGAAAGAAAGTGAGCGTTTGCTTCGCTTGCCACTGTTCTACAACCTCGCGCCGGTTAACCAGCGTACGGTGATTAATACCCTTCTGAGCTATTTCGGCTGATATGTCTCTGGCAAAAGCATCGGTGTGGACCGCCGCGTCCACGCTTGTCAAAATTGGCGCCGGGCTGCTGGTCGTCAAGCTGCTGGCCGTCTCATTCGGCCCTTCTGGGGTGGGACTGGCGGGTAATTTCCGCCAGCTTGTCACCGTCCTTGGGGTATTGGCCGGCGCCGGGATCTTCAACGGCGTTACGAAATACGTTGCACAGCATCAGGATGACGCAGCGCAGCTGCGCAAAGTCGTCGGCACATCGTCGGCGATGGTGTTAGGTTTCTCTACTCTGCTGGCCGCGGTGTTTCTGCTGGCGGCGGCCCCCATTAGCCAGGGGCTGTTTGGACACACGCATTATGAAGGGCTGGTGCGTCTGGTCGCTCTGGTTCAGATGGGGATCGCGTGGGCTAACCTGCTACTGGCGCTGATGAAAGGGTTTCGTGATGCTGCCGGGAACGCGCTTGCGCTGATCCTGGGCAGCGTTATAGGTGTTATCGCCTATTACTTCTGCTACCGCCTGGGCGGGTATGAAGGCGCGCTGCTGGGTCTGGCGCTGGTACCTGCGTTAGTGGTCGTTCCGGCGGCGTTTATGCTCATGCGTCGTGGCGTTATCCCCTTAAGCTACCTGAAACCGCAGTGGGACAAGGGGCTGGCGGGTCAACTGGGTAAATTTACCCTGATGGCGCTTATTACCTCCGTAACGCTGCCGGTGGCTTACGTAATGATGCGAAACCTGCTGGCGGCGCATTACAGCTGGGATGAGGTGGGAATTTGGCAGGGCGTAAGCAGCATTTCTGACGCCTACCTCCAATTTATAACGGCTTCCTTTAGCGTCTGGTTGCTGCCAACCTTATCGCGTCTGAGCTCCCGACAGGATATTACCCGCGAGATTACCCGCTCGCTGCGTTTTGTGCTTCCCGCCGTGGCGGCGGCCAGTTTTACCGTGTGGTTATTGCGCGATGTCGCCATCTGGCTGCTCTTTTCAGCGAAATTCATCGCCATGCGCGATCTGTTTGCCTGGCAGCTGGTGGGGGATGTACTGAAAGTAGGCGCTTACGTATTCGGGTATCTGGTGATTGCGAAAGCCTCGCTGCGTTTGTATATCCTGGCAGAGATAAGCCAGTTTACGCTCCTGACGGCGTTCTCACACTGGCTGATCCCGGCACACGGTGCACTGGGGGCGGCTCAGGCCTATATGGCAACCTATATCGTTTATTTCGCTGCCTGTTGCGGCGTATTTTTACTTTGGCGTAAACGCGCATGACTGCACTGATTCACATACTGGGATCGGATATCCCACACCATAACCAGACCGTTTTGCGGTTCTTCAACGATGAGCTGGCCCCGGGCAATCCCGATGCACGCGAGTTTATGGTTGCAGGCCAGGACAGGGGGCTGAGCGAGATGTGTCCGGCGCTGACGCTTACCTTCTGGCCGGATAAAGCCGCACTGGCGAAGGCAGTTGTCGCGAAAGCGAAAGCGGATCGTGAGCAGCGCTTCTTCTTCCATGGACAATTTAATACCGGTCTGTGGCTGGCTCTTCTGAGCGGCGGGATTAAACCTTCCCAGTGCAGCTGGCATATCTGGGGAGCCGATCTCTATGAAGTCTCCCGCGGCTGGAAGTTCCGACTCTTCTACCCGCTACGGCGTATGGCGCAGGGGCGGGTTGGCTGTGTTTTCGCCACCCGTGGCGATCTCAATTACTTCGCGAAACAGCACCCCAACGTTCGCGGTGAGCTGCTCTATTTCCCGACACGCATGAACCCGGCGCTGAATAACATGGCAAACGATACGCCGCGTGAGGGTAAGCTGACGATCCTGGTGGGTAACTCTGGCGATCGCAGCAATGAGCATATTGCTGCGCTGAAGGCGGTACATCAGCAGTTTGGCGACACGGTAAATGTCGTTGTGCCGATGGGCTATCCGGCCAATAATGATGCTTACATCAACGACGTTCGCCAGCAGGCTCTGGGATTGTTTAGCCCGGAGAATGTGAACATCCTGCGCGATAAGCTGGAATTTGATGAATATCTTGCGCTGCTTCGCCAGTGCGATCTCGGCTATTTCATCTTTGCCCGCCAGCAGGGAATTGGCACCCTGTGCCTGCTGTTTCAGGCAGGCGTTCCCTGTGTGCTTAATCGCGATAATCCGTTCTGGCAGGATATGGCTGAACAACACATTCCGGTGCTGTTCACCACGGATACCCTGAATGTGGAGGTGGTACGTGAAGCTCAGCGTCAACTGGCGCTGGTGGATAAAAGTACCATCGATTTCTTTAGCCCGAACTACCTTACGCCGTGGCACCGTGCGCTGCGTATCGCTTCAGGAGACAACGCATGAGCCAGTTGCAATTCAGCGGCTTGTTAGTGGTATGGCTTCTGAGCACGCTATTTATCGCCACTCTGACCTGGTTTGAGTTCCGTCGCGTGCGTTTTAACTTTAACGTCTTCTTCTCGTTACTGTTTCTTCTGACCTTCTTCTTCGGTTTTCCGCTGACCAGTATTCTGGTTTTCCGTTTTGACGTGAGCGTCGCGCCGCCGGAAATCCTGCTCCAGGCACTCTTGTCGGCGACCTGCTTCTATGCGGTGTACTACGTCACCTATAAAACGCGTCTGCGTGCGGTGAAAGCGAGTGCGCCGCGTCGTCCGCTGTTCACCATGAACAGGGTAGAGACCCATCTGACGTGGGTGATGCTGATGACCATCGCGCTGGTCAGCGTGGGGATCTTCTTCATGCATAACGGCTTTTTGCTGTTTAAGCTGCACTCCTACAGTCAGATTTTTTCTGCCGAAGTTTCGGGCGTGGCGCTTAAGCGCTTCTTCTATTTCTTCATCCCGGCAATGCTGGTGATCTTTTTCCTGCGCCAGGACAGTAAGGCCTGGCTCTTCTTCCTGGTGAGCACGGTCGCCTTTGGTTTCCTGACCTACATGATTGTGGGTGGGACGCGCGCCAACATTATTATCGCCTTTGCGATTTTCCTGTTTATCGGCATCATTCGCGGATGGATCTCTCTGTGGATGCTGGCGGCAGCGGGCGTGTTTGGCATTGTGGGGATGTTCTGGCTGGCCCTTAAGCGCTATGGACTGAACGTGGCCGGTGACGAAGCGTTTTACACCTTCCTGTATCTCACGCGCGACACCTTCTCGCCGTGGGAAAACCTCGCTTTACTGCTGCAAAACTACGACAAAATCGATTTCCAGGGGTTGGCGCCCATTGTGCGTGACTTCTATGTGTTTATCCCGTCGTGGCTGTGGCCTGACCGCCCGGGTGCCGTGCTCAACACAGCGAACTACTTCACCTGGGAAGTGCTGAACAACCATTCAGGTCTGGCCATTTCCCCTACGCTGATTGGTTCGCTGGTGGTAATGGGCGGAAGCTGGTTTATTCTGCCGGGCGCGGTTGTGGTAGGGCTGATTATCAAATGGTTTGACTGGCTCTATGTGCTCGGCAACGAAGAGACTAACCGCTACAAGGCCGCCATTTTGCACAGTTTCTGCTTTGGTGCCATTTTCAATATGATCGTTCTGGCGCGCGAGGGGCTGGATTCCTTCGTCTCGCGCGTGGTTTTCTTCATGGTCGTTTTCGGCGTCTGCCTGCTGCTGGCCAAACTGCTGTACTGGCTGTTTGACAGTGCAGGGCTTGTGCATAAGCGCGAGCCACAGGGCAGCAGAACGCTGTCGCAAGTCTGAGTAAGGATAGTCATGACCGACACAACCTCTGCACCGCGCTACGCGCTGCGTGGCCTGCAGCTTATTGGCTGGCGCGATATGCAACACGCGCTGGATTTTCTCTTTGCGGGTGGCCAGATGAAATCCGGTACGCTGGTCGCCATCAATGCGGAGAAAATGCTGGCGGTAGAAGATAACGCTGAAGTCAGAAGTCTGATCGAGGCCGCCGAGTTTAAATACGCGGACGGTATCAGCGTGGTACGCTCGATCCGCAAAAAGTTTCCTGGTGCTAATGTTTCACGCGTCGCGGGGGCCGATCTCTGGGAACAGCTGATGGCACGTGCAGGGGCAGAAGGCACGCCCGTATTTCTTATTGGCGGTAAGCCTGAGGTCCTGGCGCAGACCGAGCAGAAGCTGCGGCGTCAGTGGAATGTTAATATTGTGGGTAGTCAGGACGGCTATTTTAAATCCGAGGACCGGCAGGCGCTTTTTGACCGCGTGCGCGACAGCGGGGCGAAAATTGTCACCGTGGCGATGGGCTCACCGCGCCAGGAAATTTTGATGCGTGATTGCCGTCTGGTTTGCCCGGATGCCCTCTATATGGGCGTCGGCGGGACCTATGACGTCTTCACTGGCCATGTAAAACGTGCGCCGAAGGTATGGCAAAACCTGGGACTGGAGTGGCTGTACCGACTGCTGTCGCAACCAACACGTATTAAACGCCAGCTCCGTCTGTTGCGTTATCTCGCCTGGCACTACACCGGGAAAATGTAATCAAAATGTAGCGCGATATGCTGTTCGCGCTGCAACTCCCCTGCAAAACTGCTGCGAAACTGTGCAATGCATTTATTTTTTTAATGCATTGTTTGCCATTTTGCAGAATTTAAGAAACCATTCGCTCCGTATTTTAGTACCCCTAAAAAACAATACCTGGTATTAAGCCGGGAAACAGCAAACACAACCGAGGATCTATGGCAGAGAAAAAACCGGAGCTACAGCGTGGGCTGGAAGCTCGTCATATTGAACTGATAGCGCTGGGCGGCACTATTGGTGTGGGCCTGTTTATGGGCTCTGCAAGCACGCTCAAATGGGCCGGGCCATCCGTTCTGCTGGCATATATTATTGCTGGCCTGTTCGTTTTCTTCATCATGCGTTCGATGGGCGAAATGCTCTTCCTGGAGCCAGTGACCGGCTCTTTCGCCGTCTATGCGCACCGCTACATGAGCCCGTTCTTCGGCTATCTGACGGCCTGGTCATACTGGTTTATGTGGATGGCGGTGGGTATCTCGGAGATTACCGCAATCGGGGTGTATGTGCAGTTCTGGTTCCCGGATATGGTCCAGTGGATACCGGCGCTGATTGCTGTGGGGCTGGTGGCAATGGCAAACCTGGCAGCCGTTCGCCTTTATGGTGAAATCGAGTTCTGGTTTGCGATGATTAAAGTCACCACCATCATCGTGATGATTGTGGTTGGACTCGGCGTCATCTTCTTCGGCTTTGGCAACGGTGGTCACGCGATTGGCTTCGGTAACCTGACCGAACACGGCGGCTTCTTCGCTGGTGGCTGGAAAGGCTTCCTGACGGCGCTGTGTATCGTTGTCGCGTCCTATCAGGGCGTTGAGCTTATCGGTATTACAGCCGGTGAAGCGAAGAACCCGCAGGTCACGCTGCGTAGTGCGGTGGGTAAGGTGCTGTGGCGTATCCTGATTTTCTATGTGGGGGCGATCTTCGTTATCGTGACCATCTTCCCGTGGAATGAGATCGGCACGACAGGCAGCCCGTTTGTCTTAACATTCGCGAAGATAGGTATTACGGCGGCAGCAGGTATCATCAACTTTGTCGTCCTGACGGCGGCGTTGTCTGGCTGTAACAGCGGAATGTACAGCTGTGGTCGTATGCTCTATGCGCTTTCGAAGAACAATCAATTGCCTGCGGCAATGAGTAAAGTGTCCCGCGCGGGTGTGCCTGTTGCGGGTGTGGCGGTGTCGATTGCCATCCTGCTGATTGGCTCATGCCTGAACTACATTATTCCAAACCCGCAGCGCGTATTTGTTTATGTCTACAGCGCCAGCGTGCTGCCGGGGATGGTGCCGTGGTTCGTTATTCTGATTAGCCAGCTGCGTTTCCGCCATGCGCATAAACAGGCGATTGCCAGCCATCCGTTCCGCTCGATTCTGTTCCCGTATGCGAACTATTTGACGATGGCGTTCCTGATTTGCGTATTAATCGGGATGTACTTTAATGATGATACCCGCATGTCGCTGTTTGTCGGGATGATCTTCCTGGCGGCAGTCACTGCAGCCTATAAGCTATTTGGGCTGGGGCGCCGCGCCACCACGCGGAAAGTGGAGGAATAAGCGGCAAAATGTGCAAACCATAACCAAACGCGCATTTTTTTCAAAAAAGCACTAGACAGCGGGGTCGGAGGTACGTAATATCCAGCCCCGCAACGGCGCTAAGCGCCCGTAGCTCAGCTGGATAGAGCGCTGCCCTCCGGAGGCAGAGGTCTCAGGTTCGAATCCTGTCGGGCGCGCCATTTTAGTCCCGGCGCTAGAGCTGCGGTGGTCTGAGAAGTAGTCAGTACCGCGTGAAAGAATACAGTGGTGGCTATAGCTCAGTTGGTAGAGCCCTGGATTGTGATTCCAGTTGTCGTGGGTTCGAGTCCCATTAGCCACCCCATTATTGAAGAGTTGTGAATTGCGAAGGTGGCGGAATTGGTAGACGCGCTAGCTTCAGGTGTTAGTGTTCTTACGGACGTGGGGGTTCAAGTCCCCCCCCTCGCACCACGACTTTAATGAATTGAACTAAAAATTCAAAAAGCAGTACATCGGCGAGTAGCGCAGCTTGGTAGCGCAACTGGTTTGGGACCAGTGGGTCGGAGGTTCGAATCCTCTCTCGCCGACCAATTTTGAACCCCGCTTCGGCGGGGTTTTTTGTTTTCTGCGGCTTTTCACCTCTGTATCCATTCCCCGACATTCGCGTTTCCTGTTGTCGCGAACCAGCGACACTTAATTAGTTGAAAACTAAACTAATATTTCATAAGTGTCTTAACCGTCTCTTTCTGACGACACTTCTGCGCTTTTACCGATATCTTATGGTGCGTCAGACGGGTCTTTGCAGCAGAAATTCCTTTTATCTTAAAATGTTGCGCGATGTAAAATTTCTTCGTGTAACGTTGGCATGTAACGTGCAATAATATACGTGTAGATGCTCATTCCATCTCTTATGTTCGCCTTCGTGCCTCATAAACTCAGGAATGATGCAGAGCCATTTACGGTGCTTATCGTCCACTGACAGATGTCGCTTCGGCCTCATCAGACACCATGGGCATAACGTTGAGTGAAGCACCAAATATGTTGTCTTACAGACCTGTTTTAACGCCTGCTCTTATAGCAGGCGTTTTTTTATGCCTTATTCACGGTAACGAAACATGACCAGGGCTGCCAGAAGCAGCGCACCCGCAGAGACAATATACATTGCCTGTAGTGCCTCTAACGCGGCGGTTAATGCCGCTGCAATACCGGTGAACAAAGAGGCAGTGAGCGTTTGCCAGCGCCAGACTTTTCCACTCGCTGAAGCAGTCTGCGTAGAGTGAAAGTTGCTTAGCACACCATATGTTCCCACCGCGAAAACAACGTTTGATGCCAGATGCGCAATAAAAATCATCCCCAGTGCACACACCATCCAACCAGATAAAAACGGGATCACACCGTAAGCCGCTAAAAAGAGGCTAAGGCAGAGCATTAACAATGGTGTGTGCGCAGTGAGCCGCGGCAGGCTGTCTCTCTTCAGCAGTATAGGGCCGCAAAGCTGCCCCATACTCCTGGCAAAGAGAAGCGGTAAGGCGAGATCCGCAGCATCCTCCGGTTGGATCTGCTGCGCTAGCGCCGGTAAAAGCGCCATGGCGGGTGAACCGACGGCTGCCAGAACGGGCAAAATGAGTAAACTGCGTTTTTGCCGGAGGGTCAGCGCATGCCACCGCAGCATAACCGGGGAGCCTTCGTCTGGGGATAAAGAGCGTGCTTGCGCAGTAAATGTCCTTCCAGCCAGCCACAGCATAAACATTGACCCCAGAAAGCTGGCAGCATCGATTGCCAGCAATGTCATCACTGATATTCGCTGGAAAAGTACTACGCCCAGTCCGGTACCGAGCAGTACCTGAGCCGCAAAAATCACGTTTTCAAGACAGGTTGCTGCAGGAAGCTCTGCTTTACTGAGTCCGCGTTTAAAGAGCAACGTTAGGGCCGGCCAGCTCATCCCATTCAACAGGGCTTCGGTGGATTGCACAGCAAGCAGCGCTGAAATACTGTGATAATGAATACCCAGCAGTGGGAATAACAGGGCGAGTAAGCCCAACCCCTCTGACAGGATCAACAAAGAGACGGGAGAATAGTGTGCGCACAGTTTTTCGCTGATGATGCTGCCGATAAAACCAGGCACCGTTGCAAAAAGAAAGGCGAGCGTAAGCAGAGTGGCTGGTGCCGACCAGTCTAAAAGTAAACCGAAGACAACAACCTGAGTTAACCCATTTCCCAGCGACGTAAAAATAAAGGCGCAGGCCAGCAAACGCAGCCAGCGATGACAGCGCAGCGCTTCAACAAGCGCATACAAAAGCGAGTTCATGACGATTTCCTTTCAAAAACGATTTAGTCCACGCGGCTGATGCGCGTGTGTGTAAAAAGGTTAATGAAAAGAGATCGTTACATTGGCCGGAACGTTTCCTGATGGATATGCAAAAAGGGTGCGTAAAAAAGGAGGCCGTCCGGCCTCCTTAACGATTATTGCTGATTTCCGTTATTCTGCAATGTCAAAAGCAGACCGTCGCGCCGCATGGCGGCAGCTTCTTCCGGTTTATGCTGCTTGTCGAGCGTATCGGCAAGCCACGCGTAGTCAAACGCGTCCGGGCGTTGTTTTAACGCCGCACGGAAGGCGAGGCTCGCCTCCTGCCATTCACCGTGTTTCATCAGCGACTGGCCCAGCGTGCTCCAGAGCAGCGGACGATCGCCAACGGTTTTGATCTGTTGGCGCAGCACTTTTTCGATTTGCTCAGGGTTGTTGGTTTTCAGACGCGGGATCACCATGACCAGACGATCGTCGTATTGGCGCTTCAGACCGTCGAGGAGGATCTCCTGAGCCGTGTCATGATCGTCACATTCAATCAGGTGTTCCGCCATTGCCACCTGCAGAGGAACCTGCTGACGCGTTTTGCGGCTCTGATTCTTCCACCAGGTTTTCAGACCATCGCTGCCCAGATCGGCACGCGCCTGATCCATCAAACCAATCCACGCCATGCGCTGGAGTTCGTCACGATGTTCATCATCACCCACGTCGGCTTTCGCCATCGAAGGAATAATGTCCAGCAGTGAACCCCAGGCACCGGTACGGATATAGGCCTGCTCGGCAAGGCGTAGCACTTCAGGGTGGCGAGGAGTGATTTCCAGCAGACGGTCAACGCCGTGGCGCGCCGCATGGTTTTCATTACGTGCCAGCTGCAGGCGAACGCGAGTGATCTCAACCGGGATCTGGTTGTCGGACGCCATCTCCGACGCGCGCTCCAGATGCTGATTGGCACGGGCCTCGTCACCACGCTGTTGAGCTGCTTCAGCAGCCAACAGATAGTTCACGACGGGTTGTTCGGCGTGATCGGCGTTTTTGGACATCAGCTTTTCCACCTGCTGATAGTCGCCCTCGGCGAGCTTAATCAGCGCCTGCTCGGTCTGCTTACGGGCGCGACGGCGCTTGCGGCCAACGAACCAGCCACGGGTATGGGCACCGGTGCGGAAAATACGGCGCAGGATCCACTCCAGCGCCAGCAGCACCACAACGCCCAGGATCAGAATGATCACCAGACCCGTTACGCTGGTTTCGATGTTGTAATTGTCGGTCTGGATCAACACGTATCCCTGGTGACCGGCAAGCATCGGCCCAAGGACGATCCCGGCGATCAGCAGGATAAAGAGTAAGAGTACTTTAAGCATCGTTACTCTCCTTGTGGGGCGCTTTCAGGCGCGGGCGCGGCGGCTGGTGCAGGTTCACCCGTCTGCTCAGCCGGAACGCCCGGCTGTGCCAGCAGGTTACGTACGCGCGTTTGCATCAGCTTTTCCAGAATCGGCTGGCTGGCCAGTTTATCCGGCACGTTCATAGTGATGTTCTGCTGACTCAGTTTGTCGATGTCATCGAGGAACGCCGTGGTGGTGGCATCATCGGTATCGTAGTAAGCACGTACCCATGTGGAGACGTTATCCAGCGCCTGTTTGTAGGTCTCTTCCTGATGACGTGGCACGGCCTGGGCCGCGACCAGCAGACGGGAACGAATGTTCTCACGCAGGTAGATATCCTGGTTCGGCGCTAACAGCGGCACGGCGGTTTCATCACGGCGACGAATGGTGATGAAGCTGTCCATAAAGTTCTGCCAGCTTTTTTGCAGGTTTACACGCCACTCGCTCAGGGAGCTGGACAGCTCGGTGCCGTCGGAATCCATGGGAGAATCGTCGTCGTTATTATCTGCCAGTTGCAGGTTATCAATCTGGTTCGAGAGCTGATTTACCTTGAGGATGATGCCGTCATAATCCACCTGAGAAACGGCGGAGAGGCTGGCGATGTCTTCGGTAATGGCGCGACGTGCGGTGATGAGGCTTGGATCGTTCATGTCCGCCAGGCTCGCATCTGCGCTTTTCAGCAGAGCGGCGGCGGTGGTGACATCCTGATCGCTCCAGAGCTTACGCCCGGCCAGTTTCACCAGAAAATCAGCCTGAGAAAGCAGCCAGGTTTTGGCATCGGTACCGGAAATGGTGGCCACTTTTTGCTGTACTTCGTCCAGCTGTTTGGTTAGCTCTTCCTGTTTGCTGTTCGCATCGGCAAGCGCGGCAGCCTGCTGTTTGATGACGCCTTCCAGCTCGGTTTTTTGTGTCTCCTGCGCTTTTTGCAGCGCAGCGAGCTGATTAACCAGCGCGTCGCTGGTTGCCGTCTGATTGGTGCTTTGCTGTTTCACCAGGCCGTAGAGGCTGACGCCTGCTGCCAGCGCAATGGCGATGGCAATCGCGCTCAGCGCGAGGCTGGTCTTGTTGCTGCCGTTTTTCTTCTCAACGATTTTCTCAGTCGTTTCTGACTGTGGCGTCATGTCCACAGTCTCCCTGGTCTCTTCAACCACGGCGGAGGATTTGTCGTGTTCCGTCATTATGGCATCCCATTATGAGAGTTATTGTAATGCGCGCAGCAGCGCATCGTTGTCGGCGTTATCAGCGATCCGAATATCTTGCCAGCCCAGTTCCCGGGCGAGGTTCGCCAGACGCTCACTGACGACCAAAAGCCGACAGTGGAGTAACCAGTTTTCACGATACCAAAGCGGCACCAGCGACCAGAGTTGCTGCAGCATTTCGCCGCTGGTCACCACCAGCGTTGTAATGCCGCGCGTATGCCAGCGCATCGCCTCTTGTGCACCATCGTAATGTTTTGCACAGCGTTGATAACATTCGCAAAACGTGACGTCAGCTCCGCGTTCACGCAGCGTTTCGCCTAACAGTTCGCGTCCGCCGTTACCGCGTAAAATCAGCGCACGTTTTCCGATTAGGGTTTGTAATTCAGGTAATTGTAGCAAGACTTCGCTGGTTTCCCGATCTAACGGGTAACGTACGTCTGCTCCACTTACGGTATGCAGCGCCAGGGCGGTGGAACGGCCAATCGCGAAATAGCGTGGCGCGGTAGGCCAGTTCAGTCCCTGCTGTTGTAGCTGCGCATGGGCAAATTCCACGGCATGTTGCGACAAGGCAAACAGCAGGTCGCCTTCCTGAAGGGTATTCATATGGTCGGCGAGCGCGGACAACTCCCGACCTGGGGAGAATTCAATAAGCGGAAAACTCCAGGCCACCTGCCCCAGTGCGCGCAGACGGCTCACTAACTGCTCTCCTGCGGGAGAAGGGCGGGTGACGAGAATACTCATGCAGGGGGCTCTCCATCGTAAACGTCAGCCAGAATCTCGCGGGCACCGTTATCCAGTAACTCTTCCGCCAGCGAAACGCCAAGCTGCTCAGCATCTTGCGGTTTACCGCGGCGCTCACCGCGTACCATCTGCGAACCGTCCGGCGCGCCAACCAGCGCACGCAGCCACAGTTCACCGTTAATTAATTCAGCATAGCTGCCAATCGGCACCTGGCACCCCCCTTCAAGGCGGGTATTCATCGCACGCTCGGCTTTGACGCGAATGGCCGTCTCGTCATGATTCAGCGGCGCAAGCAGTTCACGGGTACGCCTGTCATCCAGACGGCACTCAATACCTACAGCGCCCTGTCCCACGGCCGGCAAAGAGAGCTCCGGTGGCAACGCGACGCGAATGCGTGACTCCAGCCCCAGACGCTTAAGTCCTGCTACCGCGAGGATAATGGCATCGTAATCGCCGTTATCCAGCTTGCCCAGACGCGTGCCGACGTTACCGCGCAGCGAGCGTATGATCAGATCCGGACGGCGTTCAGCCAACTGACACTGGCGGCGTAAACTGGACGTGCCAACCACGCTGCCTTTGGGCAACGCATCTAGCGAGTCAAACTGGTTAGAGACAAACGCATCGCGCGGATCCTCGCGCTCGCAAATGGTCACCAGTCCCAGCCCTTCCGGGAACTCGACGGGCACGTCTTTCATCGAATGCACGGCGATATCGGCGCGGTTCTCAAGCAATGCCAGTTCCAGTTCTTTGACAAACAAGCCTTTGCCGCCCACTTTCGCCAGCGGCGTATCAAGGATCACATCGCCGCGCGTGACCATGGGCACCAGCTCGACGCGCAAGCCGCTGTGGCAGGCTTCCAGGCGCTGCTTAACATAATGTGCCTGCCAGAGCGCAAGAGGGCTTTGGCGTGTGGCAATTCTCAAAACATTGTCTAACATGCTTGTTACCGTCATTATCAATCGCTAACCATCCTAACATTGTTGACTCTGGGATGGCAGTTTTACGGTGATGAAGAAGAGAGGGACAGGGCGGGAGTTCTCGTCAGCCACAGCCGTATTAAGGAATTTACACGTACAGAACGGTGCTACACTTTGTATGTAGCGCAACTTTCTTTACGGTCAATCGGCAAGGTGTTAAATTGATCACGTTTTAGACCATTTTTTCGTCGGTACCAGCATAATGATAAGGGCGAAAAAGGGTAACGGTTATCTTTTTGAAATACTGCGGGCTCGCTGTTATTTTGGTTTTTGAATAGCTTGCGACACCCGGAAACATCAGGCGATACGTCTTGTACCTCTATATTGAGACTCTGAAACAGAGACTGGATGCCATCAATCAACTGCGTGTGGATCGCGCGCTTGCTGCCATGGGCCCTGCTTTCCAGCAGGTATACAGTCTGCTGCCGACATTATTGCACTATCACCATCCGCTGATGCCGGGTTACCTTGACGGTAACGTTCCCAAGGGCATTTGCCTTTTCACGCCTGATGAAACCCAACAGCATTATCTCAACGAACTTGAACTCTACCGTGGCATGCCGCCGCAGGAATCCCCGAAAGGTGAACTGCCTATCACCGGCGTTTACTCCATGGGGAGCACCTCTTCGGTAGGGCAAAGCTGTTCGTCTGACCTGGACATCTGGGTCTGCCATCAATCCTGGCTCGATAACGAAGAGCGTCAGTTGCTGCAGCGTAAATGTAGCCTGCTGGAAAGCTGGGCGGCATCGCTTGGCGTGGAAGTGAGCTTCTTCCTGATTGATGAAAACCGTTTCCGCCATAACGAAAGCGGCAGTCTGGGTGGTGAGGACTGCGGCTCCACGCAGCACATCTTATTGCTGGACGAATTTTACCGTACGGCAGTGCGTCTGGCCGGGAAGCGTATTCTGTGGAATATGGTCCCGTGCGAAGAAGAAGAGCATTACGATGATTACGTGATGTCGCTCTACGCGCAGGGCGTACTGACGCCAAACGAATGGCTGGATTTGGGCGGCCTGAGCTCCCTGTCAGCCGAAGAGTACTTTGGCGCGAGCCTCTGGCAGCTTTATAAGAGCATCGACTCACCGTACAAAGCGGTGCTGAAAACGCTGTTGCTCGAAGCCTATTCCTGGGAATACCCAACCCCACGCCTGCTGGCGAAAGATATCAAGCAGCGTCTGCACGACGGGGAGGTTGTCTCCTTTGGGCTTGACGCCTACTGCATGATGCTGGAACGCGTTACCGAATACCTGAAAGCCATTGATGACACCACGCGTCTCGACCTGGTGCGTCGATGTTTCTATCTCAAAGTTTGTGAGAAATTGAGCCGCGAACGCGCCTGCGTGGGCTGGCGTCGTGAAGTAGTTTCTCAGCTCGTCAAAGAGTGGGGATGGGGCGAAGAGCGTCTCTCCATGCTCGACAATCGCGCCAACTGGAAAATCGATCAGGTGCGTGAAGCGCACAACGAACTGCTTGATGCGATGATGCAAAGCTACCGTAACCTGATCCGCTTTGCGCGCCGTAACAACCTCAGCGTGTCCGCCAGCCCACAGGACATCGGGGTATTGACCCGCAAGCTGTATGCCGCGTTTGAAGCGCTGCCGGGCAAAGTCACCCTGGTTAACCCGCAAATTTCGCCCGATCTGTCAGAGCCAAACCTGACCTTTATCTATGTGCCGCCGGGCCGCGCGAACCGCACCGGGTGGTATCTGTATAACCGTGCCCCAAGCATGGATTCAATCATTAGCCATCAGCCGCTGGAGTATAACCGCTACCTGAACAAGCTGGTGGCCTGGGCCTGGTTTAATGGCCTGCTGACCTCGCGCACCCGCCTGTTTATCAAAGGCAACGAAGTGGTCGATTTAGCCAAACTGCAGGAGATGGTGGCGGATGTCTCCCATCACTTCCCGCTGCGTCTGCCGGCACCCACGCCAAAAGCGCTCTACAGCCCGTGTGAAATTCGTCATCTGGCGATTATCGTCAACCTGGAATATGACCCGACGGCGGCCTTCCGCAATCAGGTCGTGCATTTTGACTTCCGCAAGCTGGACGTCTTCAGCTTTGGCGAGCAGCAAAATTGCCTGGTCGGCAGCGTGGATCTGCTGTACCGCAACTCGTGGAACGAAGTGCGTACGCTGCACTTCAACGGCGAGCAGGCGATGATCGAAGCGTTGAAAACCATTCTCGGTAAGATGCACCAGGATGCCGCGCCGCCGGACAGCGTGGAAGTGTTCTGCTACAGCCAGCACCTGCGTGGTTTGATTCGTACCCGCGTGCAGCAGTTAGTTTCAGAGTGTATTGAGCTGCGTCTTTCCAGTACCCGTCAGGAAACCGGTCGCTTTAAAGCGCTGCGTGTTTCAGGGCAAACCTGGGGTCTGTTCTTCGAACGCCTGAACGTGTCGGTGCAGAAGCTGGAGAACGCCATTGAGTTTTACGGCGCGATTTCGCACAACAAACTGCATGGTATGTCGGTTCAGGTGGAGACCAACCACGTCAAGTTGCCGCAGGTGGTGGATGGATTTGCCAGTGAAGGGATTATCCAGTTCTTCTTTGAAGAGTCGGGAGACGATGCTGGTTTCAACATCTATATTCTTGATGAGACCAACCGCGCAGAGGTGTATCACCACTGCGAAGGCAGTAAAGAGGAGCTGGTGCGTGACGTTAGCCGCTTCTACTCCTCATCACACGACCGCTTCACCTACGGCTCCAGCTTCATCAACTTCAATCTGCCGCAGTTCTACCAGATTGTTAATGTCGATGGCCGTGCGCAGGTGATTCCGTTCCGTACTCAGGCCGTCACGCCTGCCGTGCCTGCGAATCAGGATACCGCACCGCTGTTGCAGCAGTATTTCTCGTGATGCTTTTCGCCGGGTGGCTACGTTCCGAGCCGTTGTAGGCCCGGTAAGGCGTAGCCGCCACCGGGCAACAACACTACCTGAAACTCACGTCTTCACCCGCCTGCGCGGTTGCAGCCTGCTCCAGCAGATCCCAGAAGGTTTCGCCGCTACGGTCACAAACCCATTCATCCCCTTTCAGATCGAAATGGTAGCCACCCTGTCTGGCCGCCAGCCATACCTGGTGAAGCGGCTCCTGGCGGTTAATAATAATTTTGCTGCCGTTTTCGAAACTGAGGGTCAGGATACCGCCGTTGATTTCACAATCGATATCGCTGTCGCCTTCCCAGTCGTCCAGGCGCTCTTCAATGGTCATCCACAGGGTGTCGGCAAGGCGATGGAATTCACTGTCGTTCATGGTTTTGTTCCTGTTTTTCGTGATGCCGGCAGTATAACCCTAAATAATTCCCGTTGCAGGAAAGCGGCAAACTCTTGCTTTTGTGTCTTCTCCTGCGATGATAGAAACAGATTTGAACTTACGGGCAACTTTATAATGAAAAACGCTTTCCGAACGCTTGCCGTTCTCATCACGCTGTTTAGTCTGACTGGCTGTGGGCTGAAGGGGCCGCTGTACTTCCCGCCAGCGGATAAAACCGCGCCGCCGCCGACGAAACCTGTGAACAGCGGCATTGAGTCATCTACGCCAGACACTAACGATCGTGGCAACAACGGTGGCCCGACTCAGGTTAATCTCTGACGATCACGTTCTGTACCCGCGCAATGGAGCAAATGATGCAGTTCTCTAAAATGCATGGCCTTGGTAACGATTTTATGGTCGTCGACGCGGTAACGCAGAATGTCTTTTTCTCCCCGGAACTGATCCGCCGCCTGGCGGATCGACACCTGGGCGTGGGGTTCGATCAACTGCTGGTGGTTGAACCGCCGTACGATCCCGACCTCGATTTCCACTACCGTATTTTCAATGCGGATGGCAGCGAGGTGAATCAGTGCGGCAACGGCGCGCGCTGTTTTGCCCGCTTTGTCCGCCTGAAAGGGTTGACCAACAAACGCGATATCCGTGTCAGCACGGCGAATGGCCGCATGGTGCTCAGCGTTACCGATGACGAGCTGGTGCGCGTGAACATGGGCGAACCAAACTTCGAGCCTTCTGCGGTGCCGTTTCGCGCAAACAAAGCGGAAAAGACCTATATTATGCGTGCGGCCGAGCAGACAGTATTGTGTGGCGTCGTCTCGATGGGAAACCCACACTGTGTGATTCAGGTCGATAACGTGGAAACGGCCGCGGTTGAAACCCTGGGCCCGGTGCTGGAAAGCCATGAACGTTTCCCGGAACGGGCGAATATCGGTTTTATGCAGGTGGTGAAGCGTGAGCATATCCGTCTGCGCGTGTACGAGCGCGGCGCGGGCGAAACGCAGGCTTGCGGAAGCGGTGCCTGTGCTGCGGTGGCCGTCGGCATCTCTCAGGGGTTACTGGCCGAAGAGGTTCGCGTGGAGTTGCCAGGCGGTCGTCTTGATATCGCCTGGAAAGGACCGGGTCATCCACTGTATATGACTGGCCCGGCGGCACATGTCTATGACGGGTTTATCCATCTATGAAACAACCAGGGGAAGAACTGCAGGAAACGGTGACGGAACTGGACGACAGGGCTGTTGTTGATTATCTGCTGCGCAATCCTGAGTTTTTTATTCGCAATGCACGCGTCGTCGAAGCGATGCGTGTGCCGCATCCGGTTCGCGGGACCGTGTCGCTGGTCGAATGGCACATGGCTCGTTCGCGCAACCACATCAGTCAGCTTGAAGAGAACATGACGTTGCTGATGGAGCAGGCCAACACGAACGAAAGCCTGTTCTATCGTCTTCTGCATCTGCAGGCGCGTCTGGCCTCGGCGCACAGCCTCGAAGAATTTCTCAGCCGCTTCCACCGCTGGGCGCGTGAACTGGGGCTGGCTGGCGCAACGATTCGTCTTTTCCCTGACCGCTGGCGCATTGGCGCACCGTCCGGTTTTACCCATCTGGCGTTGAGTCGCCAGGCGTTTGAACCCCTGCGTATTCAGCGTCTGGGCCACGAACATCACTATCTTGGGCCGCTTAACGGGCCGGAACTGCTGGTGGTACTGCCGGAGGCGAAAGCGATAGGCTCGGTGGCGATGTCGATGATGGGGCGTGATGGCGATCTGGGGGTGATGTTATTTACCAGCCGCGACGCGCATCATTACGAGCAGGGACAAGGCACGCAGCTGCTGCAGGAGATCGCCCTGATGCTGCCTGAGCTGCTGGAGCGCTGGATTGAACGTGTATGACGGACGCCCTGCTCGCGACTGACGTCTCGCGCTTTCTGCGCTACCTGGGTGTTGAACGTCAGCTAAGCCCCATTACGCTGCTGAACTATCAGCGTCAGCTTGATGCCATCATGCAGATTGCCGATGAGATCGGCCTGAAAAGCTGGCAACAATGTGACGCTGCGACCGTCCGCGGATTTGTTGTGCGTAGCCGTAAAAAAAACCTAAGCCCGGCGAGTCTGGCGCTCAGGCTTTCTGCGCTGCGCAGTTTCTTCGACTGGCTGGTGAGCCAGGGCGGCTTAAAAGCCAACCCGGCGAAAGGCATCGCCACGCCGAAAGCCCAGCGTCACCTGCCGAAAAATATCGACGTCGACGATGTAAACCGCCTGCTGGATATTGACCTCAACGACCCGCTGGCCGTGCGCGATCGCGCGATGCTGGAGGTCATGTACGGTGCGGGTCTGCGTCTTTCCGAACTGGTTAATCTCGATTTAAAACATCTCGATCTGGAGTCCGGCGAAGTGTGGGTGATGGGTAAGGGCAGCAAAGAGCGCCGCCTGCCGATTGGCCGTAATGCCGTCTCGTGGATTGAGCACTGGCTGGATCTGCGCGGGCTGTTTGGCACCGAGGAGGATGCGCTGTTCCTGTCGAAACTCGGCAAGCGGATCTCGGCGCGTAACGTACAGAAACGCTTTGCAGAGTGGGGCATTAAGCAGGGGTTGAACAGCCACGTCCATCCGCACAAGCTGCGCCACTCTTTTGCCACCCATATGCTGGAATCGAGTGGCGATCTGCGTGGCGTGCAGGAACTGCTCGGCCACGCGAATCTCTCCACCACCCAAATCTATACCCACTTAGACTTTCAACACCTTGCGTCGGTGTATGACGCGGCGCATCCACGCGCCAAACGGGGGAAATAATGCGTTTTTACCGCCCACTGGGTCACATCTCAGCCCTGACTTTTGATCTTGATGACACCCTTTATGACAACCGTGAAGTGATCCTGCGAACTGAGCAGGAGTCACTGGCGTTTGTTCAGAACTACCATCCGGCGCTGAAGACGATGCAGAACAAGGACTTTCAGCTGCTGCGCCAGTCCCTGCGTGAGACCGAGCCGGATATTTATCACGATGTAACCGAATGGCGTCGCCGTGCGGTGGAGCAGGCGATGCTCAACGCTGGGCTGAGCGCACAGGATGCGGCCGTCGGGGCTGAAGCCGCAATGGAAAACTTCGCCAAATGGCGCAGCCGTATCGACGTGCCGCAGGAAACGCACGACACCCTGGCAAAACTGGCAGAAAAATGGCCGCTGGTCGCAATCACCAATGGCAATGCGCAGCCGGAGCTGTTTGGTCTGGGGGATTACTTCGAATTTGTGCTGCGGGCGGGTCCGCACGGGCGCTCGAAGCCGTTTAACGATATGTATCATCTGGCGGCGGAGAAGCTGAACCTGCCGCTCGGCGAAATGTTGCATGTGGGTGATGACCTGACCACAGACGTAGCGGGTGCCATCCGCTGCGGTATGCAGGCCTGCTGGATCAAGCCAGAAAAGACGGACCTGATGATCGCCCCGGACAGCCGTCTTCTGCCGCACCTGGAAATTTCACGGTTGGCATCCCTCACGACGCTGATATAATCACCAGTAATATTGTATAAATTACCAGGGTTTTTGCAGTTGTAGGCCCGGTAAGCAAAGCGCCACCGGGCGCTTTGCTGTGTTCCTGAATACTATGTGACGGTGCCAATGGACGTTTCTTACCTGCTCGACAGCCTTAATGACAAACAGCGTGACGCGGTTGCCGCCTCGCGTACCAACCTGCTGGTGCTGGCTGGGGCGGGCAGTGGTAAGACGCGCGTGCTGGTTCACCGTATCGCCTGGCTGCAGAGCGTGGAAAACTGCTCTCCGTACTCCATCATGGCGGTCACGTTTACCAACAAGGCGGCGGCGGAGATGCGCCACCGTATTGCCCAACTGATGGGCACCAGCCAGGGCGGCATGTGGGTCGGCACCTTCCACGGTCTGGCGCACCGTCTGCTGCGTGCGCACCATATGGACGCCAATCTGCCGCAGGATTTCCAGATCCTCGACAGTGAAGACCAGCTCCGTCTGCTGAAACGCCTGATTAAAGCGATGAATCTCGACGAGAAACAGTGGCCGCCGCGTCAGGCGATGTGGTACATCAACGGCCAGAAAGACGAAGGGTTGCGCCCGCACCATATTCAGAGCTTTGGTAACCCGGTGGAGCAGACCTGGCAGAACGTTTACAAGGCCTACCAGGAAGCGTGTGACCGCGCCGGGCTGGTGGACTTTGCCGAACTGTTGCTGCGCGCCCACGAACTGTGGCTGAACAAACCGCATATCCTGCAGCACTACCGTGAACGCTTCACCAACATCCTGGTGGACGAATTCCAGGATACCAACAACATCCAGTACGCCTGGATCCGCCTGCTGGCCGGGGATACAGGCAAGGTGATGATCGTAGGCGATGACGATCAGTCCATCTACGGCTGGCGTGGCGCGCAGGTGGAAAACATTCAGCGCTTCCTCAACGACTTCCCCGGCGCCGAAACCATCCGTCTGGAGCAGAACTACCGCTCGACCAGCAATATCCTCAGCGCGGCCAACGCCCTGATTGAAAACAACAACGGGCGCCTGGGTAAAAAGCTGTGGACCGATGGGGTCGACGGTGAGCCGATTTCGATTTACTGCGCCTTCAACGAGCTCGACGAAGCACGTTTCGTGGTGAACCGCATCAAAACCTGGCAGGACAACGGTGGCGCGCTGGAACAGTGTGCCATTCTCTACCGCAGCAACGCCCAGTCGCGCGTCCTGGAAGAGGCGCTGCTGCAGGTGAGCATGCCGTACCGTATCTACGGCGGCATGCGCTTCTTCGAACGTCAGGAGATCAAAGACGCGCTCTCGTATCTGCGCCTGATCGCTAACCGAAACGACGATGCGGCGTTTGAACGTGTGGTGAATACGCCAACCCGCGGCATTGGTGACCGAACGCTGGACGTGGTGCGTCAGGCCTCGCGCGATCGCCAGCTTACGCTCTGGCAGGCGTGCCGCGAGCTGTTGCAGGAAAAAGCCCTCGCCGGACGCGCTGCCAGCGCGCTGCAGCGCTTCCTGGAATTAATTGACGCGCTGGCGCAGGAAACCGCCGACATGCCGCTACACGTGCAGACTGACCGGGTGATCAAAGACTCCGGCCTGCGCACCATGTACGAGCAGGAGAAAGGCGAGAAGGGCCAGACCCGTATTGAGAACTTAGAGGAACTGGTGACGGCAACGCGCCAGTTCAGCTACAACGAAGAAGACGAAGACCTGATGCCGCTGCAGGCGTTCCTTTCTCACGCCGCGCTGGAAGCGGGCGAAGGGCAGGCGGATACCTGGCAGGATGCGGTTCAACTGATGACCCTGCACTCTGCCAAAGGCCTCGAATTCCCGCAGGTGTTTATCGTCGGCATGGAAGAGGGCATGTTCCCGAGCCAGATGTCGCTGGATGAAGGCGGGCGTCTGGAAGAGGAGCGCCGTCTGGCTTATGTAGGCGTGACGCGAGCGATGCAGAAGCTGACGCTGACCTACGCTGAAACCCGCCGTTTGTACGGTAAAGAGGTCTATCACCGTCCGTCGCGCTTTATCGGCGAATTGCCGGAAGAGTGTGTCGAAGAGGTTCGTCTGCGTGCCAGTATCAGCCGCCCGGTCAGCCATCAGCGGATGGGCTCGCCGATTGCGGAAACCGACACCGGCTATAAGCTGGGCCAGCGCGTGCGTCATTCGAAGTTTGGTGAAGGCACCATCGTCAATCTGGAAGGCAGCGGCGAGCACAGTCGCCTGCAGGTGGCGTTCCAGGGGCAGGGGATCAAATGGCTGGTGGCCGCGTATGCCAAGCTGGAAGCAGTGTAACTTTCAGAAAAATATCATTATTTTGTAATAATCTGCTAGCCTTATACGTTGAAGGTCAATTAATGCCCTTCAGCGTTTCGTTGCGTGTTGACGCCACAGTTGCTGCTGGCGTAACATGCGCGCACGATTACGCTAAGAGGACATTCGCCTTGGACACACCCAGTAGATACTGGCTCAATTCCCTGCCATCCAGGAACAACTCCTAAGGCTATCTCCTCTTGCTGATGGCCTTAGTGGTTGTCAGCGACCTGCATTATTCCCGTCGCGCTGAGTCAGGCTGTTTAATGGTCTGAAACCCAATTTGTTTCTGTGTGCCCACCGAACTGTCCGATATTTTTTGCATTGGGAGTCCCGGTCATGTTGAGCGCATTTCAACTCGAAAATAACCGACTGACTCGGCTTGAAGCCGAAGAGTCACAGCCCCTCATTGATGCCGTATGGGTGGATCTGGTCGAGCCGGACGACGATGAACGCCTGCGCGTACAATCTGAGCTGGGGCAGAGTCTGGCCACTCGCCCGGAACTGGAAGACATCGAAGCATCCGCACGTTTTTTTGAAGACGAAGACGGCCTGCACATTCACTCCTTCTTCTTCTTTGAAGATGCCGAAGACCACGCGGGGAATTCCACCGTGGCATTTACCATTCGCGACGGTCGCCTGTTTACCCTGCGCGAGCGCGAACTGCCGGCGTTTCGTCTCTACCGTATGCGCGCCCGCAGCCAGGCGATGGTGGACGGCAATGCTTACGAATTGCTGCTCGATCTGTTCGAAACCAAAATTGAGCAGCTGGCGGATGAGATTGAAAACATCTACAGCGATCTGGAAAAACTGAGCCGCGTCATCATGGAAGGCCATCAGGGCGATGAATACGACGAAGCGCTCTCCACGCTGGCGGAGCTGGAAGATATCGGCTGGAAGGTGCGTCTGTGTCTGATGGATACCCAGCGCGCGCTGAACTTCCTGGTGCGCAAGGCGCGTCTGCCGGGGGGCCAGCTGGAACAGGCGCGTGAGATCCTGCGCGATATCGAATCCCTGCTGCCGCACAACGAATCACTGTTCCAGAAGGTCAACTTCCTGATGCAGGCGGCGATGGGCTTTATCAACATCGAGCAGAACCGCATTATCAAGATCTTCTCGGTGGTATCCGTGGTGTTCCTGCCGCCGACGCTGGTGGCATCCAGCTATGGGATGAACTTTGAGTTTATGCCAGAGCTGAAGTGGAGTTTCGGCTATCCGGGGGCGATTATCTTTATGATCCTCGCCGGGCTGGCGCCGTATCTCTATTTCAAGCGTCGCAACTGGCTGTAAAAATCTGGCGGGTGGCGCTGCGCTTACCCGCCCTACGATCGAACTCCCTCTCCTACCGGGAGGGGGAAAATCACAGCCCTTTACGCACCCGGCGCTGGGTATAAATCGCGTCAGCGACAAAAATCGCCAGTGCCACCCAGATAAACGCGAACGTCACCATCTTATCCGCACCCGGCACTTCGCCGTAAAACACCACCGCCAGCAGGAACATCAGCGTCGGGCCGATGTACTGGAAAAAGCCCAGCGTGGACAGACGCAGGCGTGTTGCCGCACCGGTAAAGCAGAGCAGTGGGATGGTCGTCACCACGCCTGCGGCCATCAGCATTACATTCAGGGACCACGGGTTGCTGCCCATGTGGCTGGTCGGGCTGTCGGCAATGCCGAACAGATAGATAGCGGCCACCGGCAACAGCCACAGGGTTTCAAACAGCATGCCGGTTTGCGCTTCCACGGCAATCTTCTTGCGCACCAGCCCGTAGAACGCAAAGCTGAACGCCAGCCCCAGCGCAATAACAGGCAGTGAACCGAAGGTCCACAGCTGAACCAGCACGCCGCAGAAGGCGAGGATCACCGCCAGCCACTGCATCCGGCGGAAGCGCTCGCCGAGGAAAATCATCCCCAGCACAATATTCACCAGCGGGTTAATAAAGTAGCCCAGACTCGCTTCGAGCATGTGATGGTTATTCACCGCCCAGATAAACAGCAGCCAGTTTCCGCCAATCAGTACTGCCGAGAGTGCCAGCAGGAAGATCTTCTTCGGGGTTTGTAGCAGCGTTTTGACGCCAGACCACTGACGACTGACGCTCATCAGCGCGATCATGAAGAAGAAGGACCAGATGACGCGGTGAGTGAGGATCTCATCAGCCGGTACGTAAGCGATAAATTTAAAGTAGGCGGGTGCGACACCCCAAATAAAATAAGCGGCAAGGGCGAGTAACACGCCCTGCCGCGTCTGTTTAGCATCCATCGGGAAAATCCGTGACAAAAAAGTGAATTAACTTTACCCGATTTTTCAGCTTCAACCCACCATATAAGTGGCGGTTGCGCTGGCGATATAAAGTTGTTCTTCGTTATGCAGTTCAACACGCGCCACGGCGACCTTATTACCCGCACGGAGCAGGCTGCTGCTGCAGGTGAAGCGGTTTCCGCGCCCGGGACGCAGATAATCGACGCGTAAATCGATGGTACCCATGCGGGATAAGCGCTGACGCAGCTCGTCTTCGTTGATGGTGTCATGGCGCGTCAGGGTGCTGCCAACACATACCAGCCCTGCAGCCACGTCCAGCGCGGAGGCAATCACTCCGCCATGTAAAATGCTCTGTGCCCAGTTGCCTACCATCATCGGCTGGTTGTTAAAACTGAGCTGGGCAAAGTCTTTTTCGTAACGCTCCAGCTCCAGTCCCAGCGCGCGGTTAAACGGCATATGGTAAACAAAAATCTCGCCCACGAGTTTTAACGCTTCTTCGGCGGTTAGCATGGCTGACATGAGACATCACATCCTTAATGTTAATAAAATGTTGATTTTATGCCCGGACAGGCAAGAATGCCACTTTCAGAAACGAGGATGCAGCAGTTGCTGCAGAAGTCTGTAGAATGTGCGCCATATAACGATTCAGATCATTTAACATTTTGCAGGAGAACACCACCGATGCGGACGTATCTGGCAGGGTTACTGGCAGCGGTTGCGCTGCCCCTCACAGCCTATGCGCAGGAAGCGACAGTCAAAGAGGTGCATGATACGCCAGCAGTTCGCGGTAGCATTATCGCTAACCTGCTGCAGGAGCATGATAATCCCTTCACGCTCTACCCGTACGACACCAACTATGTGCTCTATACCTGGACCAGCGATCTCAACAAAGAGGCGATTCGCTCCTATGACTGGGCTGAGAATGCGCGCAAAGATGAGGTGAAATATCAGCTCAGCCTCGCATTTCCGTTCTGGCGCGGCATTCTGGGGCCGAATTCGGTTCTCGGTGCGTCTTATACCCAGAAATCCTGGTGGCAGCTTTCCAACAGCGGTGAATCTTCACCGTTCCGTGAAACCAACTATGAGCCACAGCTGTTCCTGGGGTTCGCCACGGATTATGAGTTTGCAGGCTGGACATTGCGTGACGTTGAAGTGGGCTTCAACCATGACTCCAACGGCCGTTCCGATCCAACCTCACGTAGCTGGAACCGCGCCTATACGCGCCTGATGGCGCAAAACGGTAATATGATGGTGGAAGTGAAGCCGTGGTACGTGGTGGGCAGCACCGATGACAACCCGGATATCACCAAATATATGGGCTACTATCAGCTCAGGATTGGCTATCAGCTGGGTGATGCGGTGCTGAGCGCCAGGGGCCAGTACAACTGGAACACCGGTTACGGCGGCGCAGAAGTGGGCTTAAGCTACCCGATGACCAAACACGTGCGTATTTATACGCAGGTCTACAGCGGTTACGGCGAGTCGCTCATCGATTACAACTTCAATCAGACCCGCGTGGGTGTCGGCGTGATGCTGAACGATATTTTCTAAGACGCTCGAATGTTTTTGCGTTAAACGTTGAAGTTTCTCTCTCAGGCGCTGAAAATAGCGCCTGTTTCATTTCTGGCATATGGGGTTAACGTGGCGCAGGCGGAAGTATTGAATCAGGAGTCGCTGGCTAAACAGGTTTTGCATGAAACCTTTGGCTACCAGCAGTTCCGTCCTGGCCAGGAAACCATCATTGAAACCGTGCTGGAAGGCCGTGATTGCCTGGTGGTAATGCCGACCGGTGGCGGTAAATCGCTCTGCTATCAGGTGCCCGCGCTGGTACTTAATGGCCTGACGGTCGTGGTATCGCCGCTGATTTCTCTGATGAAAGACCAGGTTGACCAGCTGCTCGCCAACGGCGTGGCGGCGGCCTGTCTTAACTCCACGCAAACCCGCGAGCAGCAGCAAGAGGTAATGGCCGGTTGCCGTACCGGACAGGTTCGCTTGCTGTATATCGCACCAGAACGGTTGATGCTGGATAACTTCCTCGACCATCTGGCGCACTGGAATCCCGTTCTGCTGGCCGTTGATGAAGCACACTGTATCTCGCAGTGGGGTCACGATTTCCGCCCGGAATATGCGGCACTTGGTCAGTTGCGTCAGCGCTTCCCTGAACTGCCGTTTATGGCGCTGACCGCTACGGCAGATGACACCACGCGGCTGGATATCGTCCGCCTGCTGGGGCTGAACGACCCGCTGATCCAGGTCAGCAGCTTCGACCGCCCGAACATCCGCTATATGCTGATGGAAAAATTCAAGCCGCTGGATCAGCTTCTGCGCTATGTGCAGGAGCAACGCGGCAAGTCAGGCATCATCTACTGCAACAGCCGCGCGAAGGTGGAAGACACCGCTGCGCGTCTGCAAAACCGCGGCTTTAGCGCGGCGGCCTATCATGCCGGGTTAGAAAACCACATCCGCGCCGACGTGCAGGAAAAATTCCAGCGTGATGACCTGCAGATTGTGGTGGCGACGGTGGCGTTCGGCATGGGCATTAACAAGCCCAACGTCCGCTTTGTGGTGCACTTCGACATTCCGCGAAATATCGAATCCTACTACCAGGAAACCGGCCGCGCCGGCCGTGATGGCCTGCCTGCGGAAGCGATGCTGTTTTACGATCCGGCCGATATGGCGTGGCTGCGCCGCTGCCTGGAAGAGAAACCGCAGGGACAGCTGCAGGATATCGAGCGTCACAAACTCAACGCCATGGGCGCGTTTGCGGAAGCGCAGACCTGCCGCCGTCTGGTGCTGCTCAACTACTTTGGTGAAGGGCGTCAGGAGCCGTGCGGCAACTGCGATATCTGTCTCGACCCGCCAAAGCAGTACGATGGCCTGATGGACGCGCGTAAGGCGCTTTCGACCATATACCGTGTTAATCAGCGCTTCGGGATGGGCTACGTGGTGGAAGTGCTGCGCGGCGCCAATAACCAGCGTATCCGCGACATGGGCCACGATAAGCTGCCTGTCTACGGTATTGGCAAAGACCAGAGCCACGAGCATTGGGTCAGCATTATTCGTCAGTTGATTCACCTCGGTTTTGCCACACAGAACATCGCCCAGCACTCCGCGCTTCAGCTCACCGAAGCCGCGCGCCCGGTGCTGCGTGGGGATGTTGAACTCAAGCTTGCCGTGCCGCGCGTAGTGGCCCTGAAACCGCGGGTGATGCAGAAATCCTACGGCGGCAACTACGACCGCAAGCTGTTTGCCAAACTGCGCAAGCTGCGTAAAGCGATTGCCGATGAAGAGAACATTCCGCCATATGTGGTCTTCAACGACGCGACGCTGATCGAGATGGCCGAGCAGATGCCGCTCAGCGCCAGCGAAATGCTCAGCGTCAACGGCGTGGGCACGCGCAAGCTGGAGCGCTTTGGTAAAGAATTCATGGCGCTCATCCGTTCACATGTCGATGGTGATGATGAGGAGTAGTCAGCCGCGCAAAAAAGTGCCAGGATGATGACTCACTGAATTATTTCCCCGCGAGCGAATTATGTTAATGCTATTTCTTACCGTGGCGTTGGTGCACATTGTTGCGCTGATGAGCCCGGGCCCTGACTTTTTCTTCGTGTCACAAACCGCCGTCAGCCGCTCCCGTAAAGAAGCAATGATGGGCGTGTTGGGTATTACTATGGGGGTTATGGTCTGGGCGGCCGTGGCGCTGCTTGGCCTGAACCTGATCCTGGCGAAGATGGCGTGGCTGCATAACATCATCATGGTTGGTGGCGGTCTGTACCTGTGCTGGATGGGCTACCAGATGCTGCGCGGAGCGTTGAAGAAAGAAGAGAAAAAACCGCAAGAGCCAAAAGTTGAGCTGGCAACGGGCGGCCGTAGCTTTGTGAAAGGGCTGCTGACCAACCTGGCGAACCCGAAAGCGATTATCTATTTCGGCTCCGTCTTCTCCCTGTTCGTGGGCGACAGCGTGGGCGCGGGTGCACGCTGGGGTATCTTCCTGCTGATTGTGGTTGAGACGTTTGCGTGGTTCACCGTTGTTGCCAGCCTGTTTGCCTTACCGGCGATGCGCCGTGGCTATCAGCGCATCGCGAAGTGGATTGACGGCTTCGCCGGCGCGCTGTTCGCCGGCTTTGGTATTCACCTTATTATCTCTCGCTAAGCATGACGCGCTGACGCAAGCAGCGCGCCAACCAGCATAAACAGCGAACCAAACACTTTGTTCAGGGCCTTCATTTGCTTAGGCCCTTTAATCCATGCTGCAATCCGCTGCGCCAGCGTCGCGTAGCCAATCATCACAATAATATCGACAACAATGGTGGTCACGCCCAGGACTACGTACTGCATTACCTGCGGCTGATGCGGGACGATAAACTGCGGGAACAGGGCAGCCAGAAAAACGATGCTTTTTGGGTTGGTCAGATTCACAAACACCGCCCGCTTAAACAGGCGACCGCGCGTTTGCGTCCGGGCAAGAGTGTTGAGGTCAATTGAGCCTGCTGCGCGCCATTGCTGAATGCCGAGCCAAATCAGATACGCCGCACCGGCCCATTTCAGCACTTCAAATGCCAGCACCGAGCGGGAGAAGAGCGTCCCTAACCCCACGCCCACCAGCACAATGTGAATCCCCAGTCCGGTTTGCAAACCGGCAATGGATGCTGCCGCCCCGCGATAACCGTGGTTAATGGAGGTTGTCATGGTATTAATTGCCCCCGAACCCGGTGACAGGCTGAGGATGATGGATGTCAGCAGGTAAGCGAACCACCACTCGAAGGTCATTTGAAACTCCCGAATCGTCTGTTTTTATGCCACAATACGCTATTGTTGAGTCATTTTGTGACCAGTTACGAAAAAAACGATATTCCCTGAATGACGGGGGGTGGAAACCCGATGTTGCAGCAGAAAAAGGACTGGGAAACACGAGAAAACGCATTTGCTGCTTTCTCCATGGGGCCGCTGACCGATTTCTGGCGTCAGCGTGAGGAAGATGAGTTTACGGGCGTCGGGAATATCCCGGTACGCTTTGTTCGTTTCCGTGATGAAAAAAATGACCGGGTGATTGTGGTCTGCCCCGGGCGTATCGAAAGCTACATCAAATATGCCGAGCTGGCGTACGACCTGTTCCATCTGGGTTTTGACGTGTTAATTATCGATCATCGCGGGCAGGGGCTTTCTGGTCGAATGTTGCCGGATACCCATCGTGGCCACGTAGATAACTTCAGCGATTATGTCGACGATCTTGCCGCCTTCTGGCAGCAGGAAGTGCAGCCTGGCCCGTGGCGTAAGCGCTATATTCTTGCGCACTCCATGGGCGGCGCGATCTCTACGCTCTTTTTGCAGCGCTACGATCACCAGTGCGATGCCATTGCGCTGACCGCGCCGATGTATGGCATTGTGATACGTTTTCCGGACTGGATGGTGCGCCATCTTCTCGACTGGGCTGAGGGCCATCAGCGCATTCGTGAAGGCTACGCCATCGGAACAGGGCGCTGGCGGGCTTTGCCGTTTGCCCTCAACGTCTTAACCCATAGCCGTCAGCGTTATCGCCGCAACCTGCGCTTCTATGCCGATGAGCCTCGCTTGCGCGTTGGCGGCCCCACCTGGCACTGGGTGCGGGAGGGGATACATGCCGGGGAGCAGGTTCTGGCGGGTGTTGGTGATGATGACACGCCGACACTCCTGATTCAGGCTGAAGAAGAGCGTGTGGTGGATAACCGCATGCATGACCGTTTTTGTGAACTGCGCGCTGCCGCCGGTCACCCTTGTGAAGGGGGTAAACCGCTGGTCATCAACGGCGCGTACCATGAGATCCTTTTTGAAAAGGACGCTATGCGCTCAGTCGCGCTTAACGCCATCGTCGAGTTTTTCGACCGGCATAACTGATTTTCTATTGAGGTTAAATTTTCCTATGTACCAGGTTGTTGCATCTGATTTAGATGGCACGCTGCTTTCCCCCGACCACACCCTGTCGCCGTACGCGAAAGAGACCTTAAAGCTGCTGACTGCCCGTGGCGTGCACTTTGTGTTTGCCACCGGGCGCCACCACGTGGATGTGGGGCAGATCCGCGATAATCTTGAGATTAAATCGTACATGATCACCTCCAACGGTGCGCGTGTTCACGACACCGATGGCAATCTGATCTTTACCCACAACCTGGATCGCGATATTGCCGCCGATCTGTTCGGTGTGGTGCACAATAATCCGGCTATCGTCACGAACGTTTACCGCGACGATGACTGGTTCATGAACCGCCACCGTCCGGAAGAGATGCGCTTCTTCAAAGAAGCGGTGTTTAACTACTCCCTGTATGAGCCAGGTCTGCTCGAGCCGGAAGGGATCAGCAAAGTTTTCTTTACCTGCGAAAGTCACGAAGAACTGCTGCCGCTGGAGCAGGCGATCAACGCCCGCTGGGGCGATCGCGTCAACGTAAGCTTCTCAACGCTGACCTGCCTGGAAGTGATGGCGGGTGGCGTTTCCAAGGGGCACGCTCTGGAAGCGGTGGCCAAACGCATGGGCTTTGAGCTGAAAGACTGTATCGCCTTTGGTGATGGCATGAACGATGCTGAGATGCTCTCGATGGCGGGTAAAGGCTGCATCATGCAGAACGCGCACCAGCGCCTGAAAGACCTGCACCCGGAGCTGGAAGTGATCGGCACCAACGCAGACAATGCGGTACCAAAATATCTGCGCAAGCTGTTCCTTGAATAATCTTCATTTGGTTGTTTATTGCTCAGTTGTCAACTAAAGAGTTCGCTACAATGCCTCTCCTTCTTTCTGAGAGACAAGCATTGTGGCGCTACTCATTATCACCACTATCCTGTGGGCCTTCTCCTTTAGCCTGATTGGCGAATACCTTGCCGGATCGGTCGACAGCTATTTCTCGGTGCTGATGCGCGTGGGGCTGGCGGCGCTGGTGTTCCTGCCCTTTTTGCGTACGCGCGGACAATCCCTGCAAACCGTTTTGCTGTATATGCTGGTGGGGGCGATGCAGCTCGGCATCATGTATCTGTTTAGCTTTCGGGCGTATATCTACTTGTCCGTCTCGGAGTTCCTGCTCTTTACGGTGCTGACGCCGCTCTATATCACGCTGATTTACGACCTGCTCAGCAGGCGTCGTCTGCGTTGGGGCTATCTGTTGAGCGCAGCGCTGGCGGTGATTGGCGCGGCGATTATTCGCTACGATAAAGTGAGCGATCACTTCTGGACCGGCCTGATGTTCGTGCAGTTAGCAAACATCAGCTTCGCTATTGGTATGGTGGGCTACAAGCGCCTGATGGAAACCCGCCCGATGCCGCAGCACAACGCGTTTGCCTGGTTCTATATGGGGGCGGCGGTGGTCGCGGTCGCAGCCTGGTTTATGCTGGGTAACCCGCAAAAATTACCTACCACTACCGTGCAGTGGGGCATTCTGGTCTGGCTGGGCGTGGTGGCCTCGGGGCTGGGGTACTTCATGTGGAACTATGGCGCAACTCAGGTAGACGCCGGTACGCTGGGCATCATGAACAACGTGCACGTGCCCGCGGGGCTACTGGTAAACCTTGCTATCTGGCAGCAACAGCCCCACTGGCCGAGTTTCCTTATTGGGGGAGCGGTGATCCTGGCTTCGCTGTGGGTACATCGCCGTTGGGTCGCTCCGCGCTCCGCACAAACGGAAGATGGTCGCACGCGTGGTTCCGCGTTGAGCGAATAAACGCTTCCGTGATCGGCTGACGCTGCTCGCCATCGCGCACGGCGGCGTATAGCCGGCTCCACAGTCCTTCTCCCAGGGTTTTGGTGACCACCAGGCCCTGGCGTTCAAAACTCTCTACCACCCAGTGAGGCAGCGCCGCGATGCCCATTCTGGCGGCAACCATCTGAATCAACAGCAACGTATTATCCACGCTTTTCAGCTGTGGGCTGATGCCCGCCGGCTGCAGGAAATGGCGCCAGATATCCAGGCGACTGCGCTGCACCGGGTATATCAGCAGCGTTTCAGTCGCCAGGTCTTCCGGGGTGATACGCGTCTTGCTGGCCAGCGGATGATCCGGTGCCAGCACCAGACGCACCTCATAATCGAACATTGGCGAATAATGCAGGCCGCTACGCGGCAGGATGTCTGACGTCATCACCAGATCCAGCTCGCTCTGCTGGAGTGACGGCTGCGGGTCAAACGTCACGCCGGAGGTAAAGTCCATTTCTACCTGCGGCCACTTCTGGCGGAAGTTCTCAAGCGCGGGGGTCAGCCACTGAATACAGCTGTGGCACTCAATGGCGATACGCAATTTAGTTTGCTGTGGCTCATTGCAGGACTGAAGCGCGCTGGCAATTTGCGGCAGCACCTGATTTGCCAGCTGCAGGAGGATCTCGCCCTGGGGGGTAAAGCGCAGCGGCTGGCTCTTACGCACAAAAAGACGAAAGCCGAGACGTTGTTCCAGATCGCTGAACTGGTGAGAAAGGGCGGACTGAGTCTGGTGCAGTGAGGCCGCCGCCGCCGCGAGAGAACCGCAGTTTCGCAACGCTTGTAGCGTTTTCAGGTGTTTTATCTCGATCATGAAAGTCCTTCACTTCGCCATGAACATTTTGCGCTTGAGGAATATACAGTACCTGCCAATTATAGATGTGTAAACATCTGGACGTCTAAATAACGAATTTCACAAGGGGCATGACATGACAATCCGCAATCACACTCTCGGTTTCCCTCGCGTTGGCCTGCGTCGCGAGCTAAAAAAAGCACAAGAAAGCTACTGGGCAGGAAACACCACGCGTGAAGAGCTGCTGGCAGTGGGCCGCGAACTGCGTGCCCGCCACTGGGAGCAGCAAAAACAGGCGGGCGTAGACCTGCTGCCGGTGGGCGATTTCGCCTGGTACGACCATGTTCTGACGACCAGCCTGCTGCTTGGCAATGTCCCGGCTCGTCATCAGAACAACGATGGATCGGTAGATATCGACACGCTGTTCCGCATCGGCCGTGGCCGTGCGCCAACCGGTGAGCCAGCGGCAGCGGCGGAAATGACCAAGTGGTTTAACACCAACTATCACTATATGGTGCCGGAGTTTGTTAAAGGTCAGCAGTTCAAACTGACCTGGACCCAGTTGCTGGATGAAGTGGACGAAGCGCTGGCGCTGGGGCACCAGGTGAAACCGGTGCTGCTGGGGCCAGTGACCTACCTGTGGTTAGGGAAAGTCAAAGGCGAGCCGTTCGATCGTCTGAGCCTGCTGAAGGATATCCTGCCGGTCTACAAACAGGTGCTGATTGAGCTGGGCAAACGCGGTATTCAGTGGGTGCAAATCGACGAACCGGCACTGGGGCTCGAACTGCCGCAAGCGTGGCTCGATGCCTTCAAACCGGCTTACGATGCACTGACCGGGCAGGTGAAGCTGCTGCTTACCACCTACTTTGAAGGTGTGACCCCGAACCTCGGCACCATCACCAAATTGCCAGTGCAGGGTCTGCACGTTGACCTGGTGCATGGAAAAGATGATGTTGCAGAACTGCACAAGCGCCTGCCAGCGGAGTGGCTGCTCTCTGCCGGGCTGGTGAACGGTCGTAACGTCTGGCGCGCCGATCTGACAGAAAAATATGCTCAAATTAAAGACATCGTCGGCAAACGTGAGCTATGGGTGGCCTCTTCGTGTTCACTGCTGCACAGCCCTATCGATCTCAGCGTTGAAACCCGCCTGGATGCGGAAGTAAAAAGCTGGTTTGCCTTTGCCTTGCAGAAATGTGAAGAGCTGACTCTGCTGCGTGACGCCCTGAACAGCGGTGACACGGCGGCGATTACCGAATGGAGCGCTCCGATTCAGGCCCGTCGTCATTCGTCTCGCGTTCACAACCCGGCGGTGGAAAAACGTCTGGCGGCTATCACCGCGCAGGACAGCCAGCGTCAAAGTCCGTATGAAGTGCGTGCAGAAGCCCAGCGCGCCCGTTTCAACTTGCCTGCGTGGCCAACCACCACCATCGGTTCCTTCCCGCAAACTACCGAGATCCGCGGCCTGCGCCTGGACTTCAAAAAGGGCAACCTTGATGCGGCCAACTACCGCACCGGCATCGCGGAACATATCAAACAGGCGATTGTGGAGCAGGAGCGCTTAGGCCTGGACGTGCTGGTTCACGGGGAGGCAGAGCGTAACGACATGGTGGAGTACTTCGGTGAGCATCTGGATGGTTTCGTCTTTACCCAAAACGGCTGGGTACAGAGCTATGGTTCCCGCTGTGTAAAACCACCGGTGGTGATCGGTGACGTCAGCCGTCCGCACCCGATCACCGTCGAATGGGCTAAATATGCCCAGTCCCTGACCGACAAGCCGGTAAAAGGCATGTTGACCGGTCCGGTGACCATTCTTTGCTGGTCCTTCCCGCGTGAGGACGTGACCCGTGAAACCATCGCGAAGCAAATTGCGCTGGCGCTGCGCGATGAAGTGGCGGATCTGGAAGCGGCGGGCATTGGCATCATCCAGATTGACGAACCGGCCCTGCGCGAGGGATTACCGCTGCGTCGCAGCGACTGGGACGCCTACCTGCAGTGGGGTGTGGAAGCGTTCCGCATCAACGCCGCAGTGGCGAAGGATGACACGCAGATCCACACCCACATGTGTTACTGCGAATTTAACGACATCATGGATTCCATTGCCGCACTGGATGCCGACGTGATCACCATCGAGACCTCGCGTTCAGATATGGAACTGCTGGAGTCATTCGAAGAGTTCGATTACCCGAACGAAATCGGGCCGGGCGTATATGACATTCACTCCCCGAACGTGCCGAGCGTGGAGTGGATCGAAGCCCTGCTGAAGAAAGCCGCCCAGCGCATTCCGGCAGAACGCCTGTGGGTGAACCCGGACTGCGGTCTGAAAACCCGCGGCTGGCCTGAAACCCGCGCGGCGCTGGCGAATATGGTGAAAGCGGCGCAGAATTTGCGTCAGGGTTAAGACAGAGTCGATCCCATTATGTAGCCCGGTAAGGCATCGCCGCCACCGGGCTTTTATGTTTACGCTTTCTTACCGCCGTACTGGCTAAACCACGCCAGCATCCGCTGCCAGCCATCTTTGGCTGATTCCGCGTGATAGCTCGGACGATAATCGGCGTTAAACGCGTGTCCGGCATCCGGGTACACGACAATGTCGGCCTTTGCATTCGCCGCGCGTAGCGCATGGCGCATGGTCTCTACCGTATCGAGCGGAATACCCGTGTCCTGACCACCGTACAGTCCCAGCACCGGGGCGTTTAAGTCTGTGGCGATATCAACCGGATGTTTTGGCGAGTTCAGCGTTTTTTCGCCCACCAGTTTACCGTACCAGGCCACAGCAGCTTTCAGCTGCGGATTGTGCGCGGCATACAGCCAGCTAATGCGTCCGCCCCAGCAGAACCCCGTTATCATCAGTCGATGCGCATCACCGCCGTTACGTGCCGCCCAGTTGGCAACATGATCCAGATCGGCCAGCACCTGTGCATCCGGCACTTTACTGACCAGGTTGCTCAAAAGCGTTGGGATATCGCTGTAGTCGTTCGGATCGCCCTGACGGAAATAGAGCTCTGGCGCAACGGCCAGGTAACCTTCCAGCGCCAGTCGGCGGCAGAGGTCGCGAATATGTTCGTGAACGCCGAAAATTTCCTGAACCACAATCACGATCGGCAGCGGACCGTCTGCCGATGCTGGTCGCGCGTGGTAAGCAGGCATATTTTCCCCCTGCGAGGGAATGGAGGTCTCTCCCGCCGTAATGGCGTCTTCAGGCGTTGAGACGATGGTTGAGGCATGCGGAGCCGCAGCAGGTGCAAAACCGGTTTTTTCAGTCATGGCATTCTCCGTACCAATGAGTTAGCGCAAAGGTAAATATAGACACCAGGTTAACAACCCACAGTGCCTTAAACGGTCTATCTTTTGTGCAGCACACCACGATATAACTTGTTAATGTGATGTAAATCACTTTTTTATGGAAATCTACTGCAATCATTTTCATTCATGGTGAGATGTGTCACGAAATTATGCGTATTGCTTCTGTAAAGTACCGTTTTACTTCTTCTGACTAACCGACCCACAGAGGAGTCACCTATGTCTAAGTCTGATGTTTTTCATCTCGGCCTCACCAAAAACGATTTACAAGGGGCTACGCTCGCGATCGTCCCGGGCGATCCTGAGCGTGTGGAAAAGATCGCCGCGCTGATGGATAAGCCGGTTAAGCTGGCAGCCCATCGTGAATTCACCACCTGGCGTGCAGAGCTGGATGGTAAGGCCGTGATTGTGTGCTCTACCGGTATCGGTGGCCCGTCTACCTCCATTGCCGTTGAAGAACTGGCGCAACTGGGCATCCGGACGTTCCTGCGTATCGGGACAACCGGTGCGATCCAGCCGCATATCAACGTGGGTGATGTATTGGTGACTACCGCGTCCGTGCGTCTGGATGGGGCGAGTCTGCACTTTGCACCAATGGAATTCCCGGCGGTTGCCGATTTTGAATGTACGACGGCGCTGGTTGAAGCAGCGAAATCCGTTGGCGCAACCACGCACGTGGGCGTAACCGCCTCGTCGGATACTTTCTACCCGGGTCAGGAGCGTTACGACACCTTCTCTGGCCGTGTGGTGAGCCGTTTTAAAGGCTCTATGGAAGAGTGGCAGTCTATGGGCGTGATGAACTATGAAATGGAATCTGCAACGCTGCTGACTATGTGCGCAAGCCAAGGCCTGCGTGCCGGTATGGTGGCGGGGGTTATCGTCAACCGTACCCAGCAGGAAATCCCGAACGCCGAAACCATGAAACAAACCGAAAGTCATGCGGTAAAAATCGTGGTTGAAGCGGCCCGTCGTCTGATCTAATCCTCTCTTCTGACATCAAAGGCCGACACGTTCGGCCTTTATTTTTTGCGTAGCGCCTCGCAGGAAAACCCTTTCAAACTGGACGTTTATACAGCACAATCTTATTTTGTGCGGTAATACGTTGATGCAGGGGGCATTGTGGATCTCTCAATCCTGATTTACGCGGTGATTGCGCTCGCGGGCGTGGCGATAGGCTGGCTGATTTCCAGCTATCAGCACGCGCAGCAAAAGGCCGATCAACTGGCAGAGCGTGAAGAGATAGTCGCCGAGTTAAGCGCGACAAAACAGCAACTTGCGCTGAGTGAACACTGGCGAGACGAGTGCGAGTTACTCAACAACGAACTGCGCAATCTGCGTGATATCAACACCTCACTGGAAGCCGATCTCCGTGAAGTCACGACCCGCCTGGAATCCACTCAACTGCATGCGGAAGACAAAATCCGCCAGATGATGAACAGCGAGCAGCGCCTCAGCGAACAGTTTGAGAATCTTGCGAACCGCATTTTTGAGCGCAGCAACCGCCGCGTTGACGAACAAAACCGCCAGAGTCTGAACAGTCTCCTGACGCCTCTGCGTGAGCAACTGGACGGTTTCCGTCGTCAGGTGCAGGACAGCTTTGGTCAGGAGGCCCGCGAGCGGCACACCCTGGCACACGAAATTCGTAATCTGCAGCAGTTGAATGCACAAATGGCGCAGGAAGCGGTCAACCTGACCCGCGCCCTGAAAGGGGATAACAAAACGCAGGGTAACTGGGGTGAAGTCGTCCTGACGCGGGTGCTGGAAGCCTCTGGACTGCGCGAAGGGTATGAATACGAAACCCAGGTCAGCATAGAAAACGATGCCCGCTCGCGAATGCAGCCAGATGTCATTGTGCGTCTGCCGCAGGGTAAAGATGTGGTGATTGATGCCAAAATGACGCTGGTGGCCTATGAGCGTTACTTCAATGCGGAGGATGACTACACCCGCGAATCGGCGTTGCAGGAGCACATTGCCTCCGTGCGGAACCATATTCGTCTGCTGGGCAGAAAAGACTATCAGCAGTTGCCGGGTTTGCGCTCGCTTGACTATGTTCTGATGTTTATCCCGGTAGAGCCTGCTTTTCTGCTGGCACTCGACAGACAGCCGGAACTGATAACTGAAGCGCTGAAAAACAACATTATGCTGGTCAGCCCCACCACGCTGCTGGTGGCGTTACGCACCATTGCCAACCTGTGGCGCTATGAACATCAGAGCCGCAACGCGCAGCAGATTGCCGATCGCGCCAGCAAGCTGTACGACAAAATGCGCCTCTTTGTGGATGATATGTCCTCGGTCGGGCAAAGCCTGGACCGCGCGCAGGACAACTACCGCCAGGCGATGAAAAAACTCGCCTCCGGGCGGGGCAATCTGCTGGCGCAAGCCGAAGCCTTCCGCGGCCTGGGGGTGGAGGTTAAACGCGAGATTAATCCGGAACTGGTTGAGCAAGCCACGGCACAGGACGAAGAGTTTCGCCTGCGCGAAGGCGCTGATGGACAAAAGAGAGACAGTGAAGACAACGAGTTAGCGGCAGAGTTATCGCCAGACCCGCATCTGGCGCGTTTCTCACGTGGTGGTTGAAACGTAGGGCAAACGCGCCCAATCTGTTACACTTCACGAACATTTTACTGATAAGCAGGCTCTGAGATGGTTGACGATTCACAAGACACAACGCACTTTGGCTTTCAGACTGTCGCCAAAGCGCAGAAAGCTGACATGGTGGCCCACGTATTTCATTCCGTGGCGGCGAAGTACGATGTGATGAATGACTTGATGTCATTCGGCATTCATCGCTTGTGGAAGCGCTTCACCATCGACTGTAGCGGTGTGCGTCGTGGACAAACGGTACTGGACCTTGCCGGCGGCACGGGCGATTTGACCGCGAAATTCTCCCGTCTGGTGGGTGAAACCGGGCGTGTTGTTCTGGCTGATATTAACGACTCCATGCTGAAAATGGGGCGTGAGAAGCTGCGCAACATCGGCGTGGTGGGGAATGTGGAATATGTGCAGGCAAACGCCGAGGCGCTGCCGTTCCCGGACAATACCTTTGACTGCATCACTATCTCTTTTGGCCTGCGTAACGTCACCGATAAAGAAAAAGCGCTGCGCTCAATGTATCGCGTGCTGAAGCCGGGCGGACGTCTGCTGGTGCTTGAGTTCTCCAAACCGATTATCGAGCCACTGAGCAAAGCCTACGATGCCTATTCATTCCATGTTCTGCCGCGTATTGGCGAGCTGGTGGCAAACGACGCAGAAAGCTACCGCTATCTGGCGGAATCCATTCGCATGCACCCGGATCAGGACACCCTGAAGGCCATGATGCAGGATGCGGCGTTTGAAAACGTTGAGTATTTCAACATGACGGCGGGTGTCGTCGCACTGCATCGCGTTTATAAGTTCTGAGTGGAGGTGTCCTGTGCCCTTTAAACCCTTAGTCACCGCAGGCATCGAAAATGTACTGAATGCCTTTCTCTATCGTGCGCCAGCGCTAAAAGCCGCGCGGCAGCGACTTAACGGGAAGGTATTGCGGATCGTTTTAAAAGAGTTCTCGACGCCGCTTGTGCTGGTCTTCAGCGAACGCCAGCTTGATGTTCTGGGGGAGTGGGAAGGAGACGCCGATTGCTCTGTCATCACGCGCATGAGCGTGCTGCCAAAACTGCGTGACCGTCAGCAGCTGACGGCGCTGATCCGCAGCGGTGAGCTGGAAGTGGAAGGCGACATTCAGGTCGTACAAAATTTCGTTGCGCTCAGCGATTTAGCCGAGTTTGACCCGGCGGAACTGCTTGCCCCGTTTATTGGCGACATTGCAGCGGAAGGGATCGGCAAAGCCCTGCATGGTGGTACCGCCTTCCTGCGTAAAAGCCTGCAACGTCAGCAGCGCTATGCGGCAGAAGTGCTGACTGAAGAGTGGCGTATGGCCCCTGGACCGCTGGAAGTGGCCTGGTTCGCGGAAGAGACTGCGGCTGTTGAACGTGCGGTTGATGCGTTAACCAAACGGCTGGAAAAACTGGAGGGCAAATGACGCCTGGTGAAATTCGGCGCCTCTATTTTATCGTCCACACCTTTTTGAGTTACGGGCTCGATGAGCTTATCCCCAAAATGCGTATCACGCTGCCGCTTCGTATCTGGCGGCGGATGTTGTTCTGGATGCCTAATCGCCACAAAGGACAGCCACTGGGTGAACGCCTGCGTCTGGCGCTACAGGAGCTGGGCCCGGTATGGATTAAGTTCGGCCAAATGCTCTCTACCCGTCGCGATCTTTTCCCGCCCCAGATTGCCGATCAGCTGGCACTGCTGCAGGATCGCGTGGCCCCGTTTGACGGCGTGCGCGCGAAAAAACAGATCGAAGAGGCGATGGGCAATATTCCTGTTGAGACCTGGTTCGACGATTTCGACATTCAGCCGCTGGCTTCTGCCTCCATTGCCCAGGTGCATACCGCGCGTCTGAAAGAGAATGGCAAAGAAGTCGTTATCAAAGTTATCCGCCCGGATATTCTGCCGATCATCAAAGCGGACATGAAGCTTATCTATCGTCTGGCGCGCTGGGTTCCGCGTCTGCTCCCTGACGGACGCCGCCTGCGCCCGCTGGAAGTGGTACGGGAATATGAAAAAACGCTGATCGATGAACTAAACCTGCTGCGCGAATCGGCAAACGCCATTCAGCTACGGCGCAATTTTGAAAACAGCCCGATGCTGTATGTTCCTGAAGTCTATTCTGACTACTGCAGCCAGAACATGATGGTCATGGAACGTATTTACGGTATTCCCGTCTCGGATGTCGTGGCCCTGGAGAAACAGGGAACGAACATGAAGCTGCTGGCTGAACGTGGCGTACAGGTCTTCTTTACTCAGGTCTTCCGCGACAGCTTTTTCCACGCAGACATGCATCCGGGCAATATCTTTGTGAGCTATGAGCATCCGGACGACCCGCAATATATCGGCATTGATTGCGGCATTGTCGGCTCGCTCAATAAAGAAGATAAGCGTTATCTGGCGGAGAATTTTATCGCCTTCTTTAATCGTGACTACCGTAAAGTGGCTGAACTGCACGTTGACTCAGGTTGGGTTCCGCCGGACACCAATGTCGAAGAGTTTGAGTTTGCCATCCGTACCGTCTGTGAACCGATTTTTGAAAAACCGCTGGCAGAAATCTCGTTTGGTCACGTGTTGCTGAATCTGTTTAACACCGCTCGCCGCTTCAATATGGAAGTGCAGCCACAGCTTGTTTTACTTCAGAAAACATTACTTTACGTTGAAGGTGTAGGTCGACAGCTCTATCCTCAGTTAGACTTGTGGAAGACCGCGAAACCGTTCCTGGAATCCTGGATTAAGGATCAGGTTGGCATTCCGGCTCTGGTGCGGGCTTTCAAAGAGAAAGCCCCGTTCTGGGTTGAAAAAATGCCGGAACTTCCTGAACTGGTGTATGACAGTTTGCGTCAGAGCAAGAACCTTCAGCTCAGCATGGATAAAATCGCCCACGAGCTTCAGTCGAACCGCATACGCCAGGGCCAGTCTCGCTATCTGTTTGGCATTGGCGCAACCCTGCTGCTCAGTGGTACGTTGTTGTTAATCAACCGTCCGGACTGGCAGATGATGCCCGCCTGGCTAATGGCTGCCGGAATAGTGGTCTGGTTCGTTGGCTGGAGAAAGACGCGCTGAACAGGCATCGCTATCACCAGGTCGCATACGTATAATGCGGTCTGACTAATTAATCATCTATCTCTGAGGAATATGTATGGGTGGTATCAGTATCTGGCAATTAGTCATTATTGCCGTCATCGTCGTGCTGCTGTTTGGCACCAAAAAGCTCGGTTCTATCGGTTCCGATCTGGGCGCGTCTATCAAAGGCTTCAAGAAAGCAATGAGCGATGATGAGAGCAAGCAGGATAAAACCAGCCAGGACGCTGACTTTACTGCTAAATCCATCTCCGACAAGCAAGAAGATGCCAAAAAGGAAGACGCTAAACGCCACGATAAAGAGCAGGTGTAAGTCGTGTTCGACATTGGTTTTAGTGAGCTGCTGCTGGTCTTTGTGATTGGCCTCATCGTGCTGGGGCCACAGCGTTTACCCGTTGCAGTAAAAACGGTTGTGGGGTGGGTGCGTGCGCTTCGTTCGCTGGCATCCACCGTACAGAACGAGCTGGCGCAGGAACTTAAGCTGCAGGAGTTTCAGGAAAGCCTGAAAAAGGTTGAGAAGGCGAGCATGGATAACCTGACGCCGGAACTGAAAGCCTCCATGGATGAACTGCGCGAAGCGGCAGAATCCATGAAGCGCTCCTACAGCGTTAACGATCCTGAAAAAGCGAGCGATGAAGCGAACACCATCCATAACCCGGTGGTGAAAAATAGTGAAGCGCAGCGCGAGGGCGTAACGCCTGCCAGCGCGGAGCATCAGGCCACCGCGCCTGAACATACGCCGCAGGAACCTGAACTGAAAAAACAGGCGCAGCCGGAAGACCCTGTGGTCAACGCGGCAGAAGCAAAGCCCGCCGCGCCTGTTACCGAATCATCCCCCTCGTCGAGTGATAAAGCGTAAACATGGCAGTAGATGATACTCAACCGCTCATTACGCACCTCATTGAGCTGCGTAAGCGCCTGTTAAACTGCATTATTGCGGTTTTCGTTATTTTCTTATGCCTGGTTTATTTCGCCAATGACATCTACCAGGTTGTCTCCGCGCCGCTGATAAAGCAGATGCCGCTGGGCGCAACGATGATCGCGACGGACGTTGCTTCGCCGTTCTTTACGCCCATTAAGCTCACGTTCTGGGTATCGTTGATCGCTTCTGCACCCATCCTGCTGTATCAGATCTGGGCGTTTGTGGCGCCCGCTCTGTATAAGCATGAACGCAAACTGGTGATCCCGCTGCTGGTTTCCAGCTCGCTGCTGTTCTATATCGGCATGGCGTTTGCCTATTTTGTTGTCTTCCCGCTGGCCTTTGGCTTCCTGACGCATACCGCGCCGGAAGGGGTACAGGTGTCGACCGATATTGCCAGCTACCTCAGCTTTGTGATGGCGCTGTTTATGGCATTCGGCGTGGCGTTCGAAGTGCCGGTTGCGATTGTGCTGCTTTGCTGGGTGGGTGTAACCACACCAGAAGACCTGCGTAAAAAGCGTCCGTATATTCTGGTCGGCGCATTTGTGGTCGGCATGCTGCTGACGCCGCCCGATGTCTTCTCGCAAACGCTGCTGGCCATACCGATGTACTGTCTGTTTGAGGTAGGCGTCTTCTTCTCACGTTTCTATGTGGGGAAAGGGCGTCGGTCAGAGGACGAAGACGACGTCTCTGAAAAGAGCACTGAAGAGTAAAACCAGCCGCCCGTCAGGGCGGTTGTCATATGGGGAATTGCATGTTTGATATTGGACTTAACCTGACCAGTTCACAGTTTGCCAAAGATCGCGACGACGTCGTGGCGCGCGCGTTTGCCGCTGGCGTAAAAGGATTGTTGCTGACAGGCACCAACCTGCATGAAAGCGAGCAGGCGCAACAGCTGGCCCAACGCTACGACCGTTGCTGGTCTACCGCGGGCGTGCATCCTCATGACAGCAGCCAGTGGACGTCGGAGAGCGCTCAAATCATTCACAGGCTGGCGAAAACCCCCGAAGTGGTGGCTATCGGGGAATGTGGGCTCGATTTCAACCGCAATTTTTCCACCCCTGCCGAGCAGGAAAAAGCGTTTACGGCGCAACTTGCCTTGGCGGCCGAGCTTGAAATGCCGGTGTTTATGCACTGTCGCGACGCGCATGAGCGCTTCCTCGCGCTGCTGGATCCCTGGCTGGATAAACTGCCAGGCGCGGTGCTGCACTGTTTTACCGGTTCACGTCAGGAGGCGCTGGACTGTCTGGATCGTGGGCTTTATTTGGGGATTACCGGCTGGGTGTGCGATGAACGCCGCGGGCTGGAGCTTCGCGAACTGTTGCCGGTGATCCCGGCCGACCGGTTGCTCTTCGAAACCGATGCGCCTTATTTATTGCCGCGCGATATCAAACCAAAACCGGCATCGCGACGTAACGAACCGGCATGGCTGGGGAATATTGTCATGAGCGTGGCGCAGTGGCGCGGAGAGGATCCGCACGGGTTATCTGCGCAGACGGATGACAACGTGCGTCGCCTGTTTGGCATTGATTTTTAAACTTTACGGAAGTCGGTGTTTTTCACGCTCTGTAGCACCTGCTTATTAAGCAGATTGAGCAATAACATGGAGCGTGCTTCACCGTCCGGCTCGGCGAAAATCGCCTGCAGGCCTTCGAAGGCACCTTCGGTGATGACGACACTGTCTCCCGCGTACGGGGTTTCCGGGTCGGTAATATCTTCAGGTTGTTGATAAACCGAAAGCTGATGGATCACCGTCGACGGCACCGTTGCCGGGTGCGCACCAAAACGAACAAAATGGCTGACGCCGCGCGTGGCGCTGATGGTGGTGGTGTGGATCACTTCCGGGTCGAATTCCACGAACAAATAGTTCGGAAATAGCGGCTCACTGACGGTTGTGCGCTTCCCGCGCTGCATTTTTTCAAGCGTGATCACGGGTGTCAGGCAATTTACAGACTGACGTTCTAAATGTTCCTGCGCGCGCTGAAGTTGCCCGCGTTTGCAATACAGTAAATACCAGGCCTGCATAATCACTCTTTCCCTTAGTTTCGGGCGCAAGCATATCAAAACCCTGGCGGGATCGCTAAGTTGATTATAATGGCCGAAAAGGGAACAGGATGCAGAAGTTCACGCTAATTTAACAAAATTACAGCATCACGCAGGCTTACGCCGTATAATGAAGCGCTTACAGAGAGGCCATGATTAACTGCATGAAATACCACGATCTCCGCGACTTCCTGACGCTGCTGGAAAAGCAGGGCGAACTCAAACGCATTACGCTTCCTGTCGATCCTTATCTGGAAATGACAGAAATTGCTGACCGCACCCTGCGTGCCGGTGGCCCGGCACTTCTGTTTGAAAACCCGAAGGGTTATTCAATGCCGGTGCTGTGCAACCTGTTTGGAACCCCTCGCCGTGTGGCGTTGGGCATGGGCCAGGAGGACGTCACGGCGTTACGTGAAGTGGGTAAACTGCTGGCGTTTCTGAAAGAGCCGGAGCCACCGAAAGGCTTCCGCGATCTGTTCGACAAGCTGCCGCAGTTTAAGCAGGTATTGAACATGCCAACCAAACGTCTGCGCGGTGCGCCGTGCCAGCAGAAAGTGCTGGAAGGGGATGCGGTAGATCTGACCAAAATCCCGATCATGCAGTGCTGGCCTGAAGATGCCGCGCCACTCATTACCTGGGGGCTCACCGTCACACGCGGGCCGCATAAAGAGCGTCAAAATCTGGGTATTTACCGCCAGCAGCTGATTGGCAAGAATAAGCTCATCATGCGCTGGCTGTCGCATCGCGGCGGCGCGCTGGATTTCCAGGAGTGGTGCGCTGCACACCCGGGCGAGCGTTTTCCGGTCTCAGTTGCGTTAGGGGCCGACCCCGCCACCATTCTGGGCGCGGTAACGCCAGTGCCGGATACACTCTCTGAATATGCCTTTGCAGGACTGCTGCGTGGCACCAAAACGGAAGTCGTGAAGTGTATCTCTAACGACCTCGAAGTGCCCGCGAGTGCAGAGATTGTCCTGGAAGGTTACATTGAACAGGGCGAGCTGGCACCCGAAGGCCCGTACGGTGACCACACGGGCTATTATAACGAAGTGGATAACTTCCCGGTGTTTACCGTCACGCACATTACCCAGCGTGAAGATGCGATTTATCACTCCACCTATACCGGACGTCCACCGGATGAACCTGCAGTACTGGGTGTGGCGCTGAATGAAGTGTTTGTGCCGATCCTGCAAAAGCAGTTCCCGGAAATTGTTGATTTCTATCTGCCGCCGGAAGGATGCTCGTATCGCCTGGCGGTGGTCACAATGAAGAAGCAGTATCCTGGTCACGCTAAACGCGTGATGATGGGCGTATGGTCTTTCCTGCGCCAGTTTATGTATACCAAATTTGTGATTGTCTGCGATGATGACGTTAACGCCCGCGACTGGAATGATGTTATCTGGGCCATTACCACGCGAATGGATCCGGCGCGCGATACGGTGTTAGTGGAAAACACGCCGATAGATTATCTGGATTTTGCCTCGCCGGTCTCCGGTCTTGGCTCAAAAATGGGACTGGATGCCACAAATAAATGGCCTGGCGAAACCGACCGTGAATGGGGTCGCCCGATCAAGAAAGATCCTGCTGTGACCGCGCGAATTGACGCGATCTGGGACGAACTGGCCATAATGAATAACGGTAAACCGCAGGCTGACCGTTAAGCCCTATAGACTTCCTGACAGAGAGAGCGAATGACAACCTTAAGCTGTAAAGTGACCTCGGTAGATGCTATCACCGACACCGTATATCGCGTCCGTTTAGTGCCTGAAGCGGCATTCTCTTTCCGTGCTGGTCAGTACTTGATGGTCGTGATGGATGAACGTGATAAGCGTCCTTTCTCTATGGCCTCAACGCCAGCGGAGCAGGAATTTATTGAGCTTCATATTGGTGCGTCAGAGCTTAACCTGTATGCAATGGCCGTCATGGACCGCATTCTTAAAGAGCGCGAGATCGTGGTGGATATTCCCCACGGTGATGCATGGCTGCGTGACGATGAAGACCGTCCGCTGATCCTGATTGCCGGTGGTACAGGCTTCTCCTACGTGCGCTCTATTCTGTTGACGGCCCTGGCGCGTAACCCGAACCGTGATATCACTATCTACTGGGGGGGCCGCGAAGAGAAACATCTCTACGATCTCTCTGAGCTTGAAGCGCTGAGCGTTAACCATCCCAACCTGCGTGTTGAACCGGTGGTTGAGCAGCCGGAAGAGGGCTGGCGTGGGCGTAGCGGCACAGTGCTAACGGCGGTACTGCAGGATCATGGCACGCTGGCAGGGCACGATATCTATATCGCTGGCCGCTTTGAGATGGCGAAAATTGCCCGTGACCTGTTCTGTAACGAACGAGATGCGCGTGAAGATCGTCTGTTTGGCGATGCTTTTGCGTTTATCTAAATAAAAAACCCGCCCCTGACAGGCGGGAAGAACGGCAACTAAACTGTCTCTCTTCGCCAATGACGCCATAACTGCGTTGGCTGCGCTCGTTCACCCGAATCACTTACTAATGTAAGCTCATCGGGATTCGCTCGCTTGCCGCCTTGTTCTGACGGCATTGGCTTTGAGATACTTTTCCTTACTTACACTCTCTCAAACACCGTTGCGATACCCTGACCCAACCCAATACACATCGTTGCCAGACCAAACTGCGCGTCTTTGCGTTCCATCAGGTTAATCAGCGTTGTGCTGATACGCGCCCCGGAGCAGCCCAGCGGGTGACCGAGGGCGATCGCGCCGCCGTTGAGGTTAATTTTCTCGTCGATCTGCTCCATCAGCCCCAGATCTTTAATGCACGGCAGGATCTGCGCGGCGAAGGCTTCGTTCATCTCGAACACGTCGATATCACTGGTGGTCAATCCCGCTTTCTTCAGCGCCAGCTTCGAGGCCGGAACCGGGCCGTAACCCATGATAGAAGGATCGCAGCCTACCACCGCCATTGAGCGCACCCGGGCGCGAGGCGTTAACCCCAGCTCGCGGGCGCGGCTTTCGCTCATTACCAGCATCGCGGCCGCTCCGTCAGACAGCGCCGACGAGGTACCTGCCGTGACCGTACCGGTGACCGGGTCAAACGCCGGGCGCAGGGTGGATAGCGCTTCAACGGTGGTTTCCGGGCGGATCACTTCGTCGTAGCTGAACTGCTTCAGAACGCCATCAGCATCATGGCCGCCGGTCGGGATGATCTCATTCTTAAACGCGCCGGATTGCGTGGCGGCCCATGCACGAGCATGAGAACGCGCGGCGAAGGTATCCTGCATTTCACGGCTAATTCCGTGCAGGCGGGACAGCATTTCAGCGGTCAGGCCCATCATTCCTGCGGCTTTCGCCACGTTACGGCTCATGCCCGGGTGGAAATCGACCCCGTGGCTCATTGGCACATGGCCCATGTGCTCCACGCCGCCGACCAGGCAGGCCTGCGCGTCACCGGTCATGATCATACGCGCCGCATCATGCAGTGCCTGCATTGAGGAGCCACACAGACGGTTGACGGTAACTGCCGGCACCGAATGTGGGATCTCCGCCAGCAGCGAAGCATTGCGGGCGATGTTGAAGCCCTGCTCAAGCGTCTGTTGCACACAGCCCCAGTAGATATCGTCGAGCGCAGCCGGGTCCAGCGCCGAATTACGCGCCAGCAGGCTACGCATCAGGTGCGCTGAGAGATCCTCTGCACGCACGTTACGGAATGCGCCGCCTTTTGAACGGCCCATCGGGGTGCGAATCGCATCAACAATGACAACCTTTTCCATTGTGACTCCTTAAGCCGTTTTCAGCTCGCCAACCGGACGGGCTGGCTCAACTGCTGGGTAATAGGATTCGTTATGGCGCGCTTTATTACGCAGCCCTTCCGGCACGTCATACAGCGGGCCGAGGTGCTGATACTGCTGCACCATATCGAGATAGCGGGCGCTGCCGAGCGTATCCAGCCAGCGGAACGCGCCGCCGTGGAACGGAGGGAAGCCCAGGCCATAGACCAGCGCCATATCGGCTTCTGCCGGACTGGCGATAATGCCTTCTTCCAGGCAACGCACCACTTCGTTGATCATCGGAATCATCATCCGGGCGATGATTTCATCGTCAGTGAAGTCACGTTTTGGCTGGCTAACTCCGGCCAGCAGGCTATCCACCGCCGGATCTTCTTCTTTCTTCGGTTTGCCTTTGCTGTCTTCTTTATAGCGCCAGAAGCCCAGACCGTTTTTCTGACCAAAGCGGTTGGCGTCAAACAGGGCGTCAATCGCATCGCGATAATCTTTCTGCATGCGCTTTGGGAAGCCCGCCGCCATAACCGCTTGCGCGTGATGCGCGGTATCAATGCCAACCACATCCAGCAGATACGCCGGCCCCATCGGCCAGCCGAACTGTTTTTCCATCACTTTGTCGACTTTACGGAAGTCCGCGCCGTCGCGCAGCAGCTGGCTGAAACCAGCGAAGTAAGGGAACAGTACGCGGTTGACGAAGAAGCCCGGGCAGTCGTTGACCACAATCGGGGTTTTGCCCATCTTACTGGCCCACGCCACCACTTTTGCGATGGTGTCGTCAGAGGTTTTTTCGCCGCGGATCACTTCGACCAGTGGCATGCGATGCACCGGGTTGAAGAAATGCATTCCGCAGAAGTTTTCCGGGCGCTTCAGGACGCTTGCCAGCTCGCTAATCGGAATCGTCGAGGTGTTAGAGGCCAGTACGGTCTCCGGACGCACTTTCTCTTCCGTTTCGGCCAGCACCGCTTTCTTCACTTTCGGGTTCTCTACCACGGCCTCAACCACCACATCGACGCGGTCAAAACCGGTGTATTCCAGTACGGGCTGGATAGTAGAGATCACGCCTGAGAGTTTCAGACCGTCAATTTTGCCGCGTTCCAGCTGTTTATTGAGCAGCTTGGCCGCTTCGGTCATCCCCAGCGTCAGGGATTTGTCGCTGATGTCTTTCATCACCACCGGCACGCCCTTCCAGGCGGACTGGTAAGCGATGCCACCGCCCATAATGCCAGCGCCAAGTACCGCCGCATGTTTTGGCGTCTCAACGTTTTTCGTCAGCTGTTTTGCTTTGCCTTTCACGAACTGATCGTTGAGGAAGATACCCACCAGCGCGCGGGCTTCATTGGTATGTGCCAGCGGGACAAAGCTCTGGTTTTCGAGTTTCAGGGCTTCGTCACGGCCAAAGCGGGCTGCGGCTTCGATGGTTTTCACCGCCGTGATCGGCGCCGGATAGTGTTTACCCGCCGTCTGCATCACCATGCCCTTGGCGATGGTGAAACTCATGGCTGCTTCAATCTTGCTGAGCTTTAACGGCTCCAGTTTCGGCTGGCGTTTGGCCTTCCAGTCGAGATCGCCGTTAATGGCCTGACGCAGAATGGCGAGGGAGCCTTCAATCAGTTTTTCTGGCTTCACGACGCCATCAACCAGGCCGATTTTTTGCGCCTGCTCTGCGCCAACATCTTTACCTGCGGCAATAATTTCCAGCGCGCTGTCGGCACCCAGCATGCGCGGCATACGTACGGAGCCGCCAAAGCCCGGCATAATGCCCAGTTTGGTTTCCGGCAGGCCGATGCGCAGATCCGGCGTGGCGAGGCGGTAGTCGGTGGCCAGCACGCATTCACAGCCGCCGCCCAGCGCGTAGCCGTTAACGGCGGAAAGGGTCGGGACAGGCAGATCTTCCAGACGATTAAAGACGCTGTTGGCAAAGTGCAGCCACTGGCTCAGCTGTTCTTCAGGCACCAGGAACAGTGAAAGAAATTCGGTGATATCGGCACCAACAATAAAGGCCGCTTTGTTCGAGCGCAGCAGCAGCCCCTTTAAATCAGTTTGCTTTTCAAGTACATCCAGCGCCTGGCCAAGACTGGCCACCGTCGCGGTATCGAGCTTGTTGACTGAGCCGGGGGCATCGAACACCAGTTCGGCAATGCCATCTTCCAGCCAGTTGAGGTACAGGGTGTCGCCTTTGTAGAGCATGTCAGTCTCCTGAATCCAGCAAGTGGATCTGGTCATACCAGATGAGTCGGAGTGTGGGATTTATGTTAATAAAATGCAAATTACTCATTAAGAAATTGCTGCATTGATCACGGTCGGTGGAAATCACGCAGCCGGAGACAGGTGTGCTAAGATGCGAGGACTTGAGGTCAAGAAAACGAAAGGAAGAATGATGGACTCACTGGCTTCGCTTTATAAAAATCATATCGTTACCCTACAGGAACGTACCCGTGATGTACTTGCCCGCTTTAAGCTGGATGCGCTGTTAATCCACTCCGGCGAGCTGATGAATACCTTCCTGGATGACCATGCGTATCCGTTTAAGGTTAACCCGCAGTTTAAAGCCTGGGTGCCGGTAACACAGGTGCCAAATTGCTGGTTGCTGGTGGATGGCGTGAACAAGCCGAAACTGTGGTTCTATCTGCCTGTGGATTACTGGCACAACGTTGAGCCGCTGCCGACCAGCTTCTGGACAGAAGAAGTGGACGTCATGGCTTTACCAAAAGCTGACGGTATTGGCAGCCAGTTGCCTGCCGCGCGTGGCAATATTGCCTACATTGGCCCGGTCCCGGAGCGTGCGCTGGGTCTGGATATCCCGGCGGACAAACTCAACCCGAAAGGAGTGCTGGATTTCCTGCACTATTACCGCGCGTATAAAACCGACTACGAACTTTACTGCATGCGTGAAGCGCAAAAAACGGCGGTGAATGGTCACCGTGCAGCGCATGAAGCCTTCCAGTCCGGTATGAGCGAGTTCGATATCAATCAGGCGTACCTCACCGCGACCGGTCACCGTGACACCGATGTGCCTTACAGCAACATCGTCGCTCTGAATGAGCATGCCTCTGTGCTGCATTACACCAAACTGGATCACCATGTGCCGTCTGAGATGCGCAGCTTCCTGCTGGACGCAGGCGCAGAGTACAACGGCTACGCGGCTGACTTGACCCGTACCTGGGCGGCCAATGCGGATACCGATTTTGCGCATCTGATTAAAGACGTTAACGATGAGCAACTGGCGCTTATCAGCACCATGAAAGCCGGAACCAGCTATGTGGATTACCATATCCAGTTCCATCAGCGCATCGCTAAACTGCTGCGTAAACACCAGATCGTGAAAGACATGAGCGAAGAGGCGATGGTCGAAAACGATCTGACCGGACCCTTTATGCCGCACGGTATAGGCCACCCGCTGGGTCTGCAGGTTCATGATGTTGCGGGCTTTATGCAGGATGATACCGGCACGCACCTCGCCGCGCCGTCTAAATATCCTTACCTGCGCTGCACGCGTATCCTTGAGCCGCGCATGGTGCTGACCATCGAGCCGGGGATCTACTTTATCGAATCGCTGTTAGCGCCATGGCGCGAAGGTCAGTTCAGCAAGCACTTCAACTGGGAAAAAATTGACGCGCTGAAACCGTTTGGCGGTATTCGTATCGAAGATAACGTCGTGATTCATGAGAACGGTATCGAGAATATGACGCGAGACCTGAAGCTGGCCTGATGGAAAGCTGGCTGATACCGGCTGAGCCGGTCACCTTTGTTGAAGAAATCAAGAAAAGCCGCTTTATTACGCTGCTGGCACACACCGATGGCGTAGAGGCGGCAAAGGCGTTTGTTGAGTCTGTCCGCGCTGCGCATCCCGACGCCCGTCACCACTGCGTGGCGTGGGTCGCCGGGCCGCCAGACGATTCGCAGCAGCTGGGTTTTTCTGATGACGGTGAACCGGCGGGTACTGCCGGTAAACCTATGCTTTCCCAGCTCATGGGCAGTGGCGTGGGTGAAATCACCGCCGTGGTTGTTCGCTACTACGGCGGCATTTTATTAGGTACCGGTGGGCTGGTGAAAGCGTATGGCGGGGGCGTACAGCAGGCGCTTAATATGTTGGTCACCACCCGCAAAACGCCACTCACCGAATATACTTTGTTGTGCGACTACGCCCAGCTATCGGGTGTCGAAGCGCTGCTTAAACAGTTTAACGGTGTGATTGCACACAGTGATTACCAGGCAATGGTGCAATTGCGCGTGGCGCTTCCTCAGGCTGAACAGGCTGCTTTTTCGGCAAAACTGGCGGATTTTAGTCGCGGTTCGTTGCAATTGCTGCCGATTGAAGAATAATCCCCACCTCACTTTTTGAATACCAAAGGAAGCGGCAGAGATGCATTTTCGTGCCATAACCCGAATCGTTGGACTGCTGGTCATACTTTTTTCCGGGACGATGATTCTCCCAGGACTGGTGGCGCTTATCTACCGGGACGGCGCGGGGCGGGCATTTACCCAGACCTTCTTTGTTGCGCTGGCGATTGGCTCGCTGCTGTGGTGGCCAAACCGTCGTCAGAAAGGTGAGCTGAAATCACGTGAAGGGTTTCTGATTGTGGTGCTGTTCTGGACGGTGCTGGGAAGCGTCGGTTCGCTGCCCTTTATCTTCTCTGAACAGCCCAATCTGAGCATCACGGATGCCTTTTTTGAATCCTTCTCCGGCTTAACGACTACCGGCGCGACTACGCTGGTTGGGCTGGATTCATTACCCCACGCCATTCTCTTTTATCGCCAGATGCTGCAATGGTTCGGTGGTATGGGGATCATTGTTCTGGCGGTGGCCATCCTTCCTATCCTGGGCGTCGGGGGCATGCAGTTGTACAGGGCAGAAATGCCGGGGCCACTGAAAGATAACAAGATGCGCCCGCGTATTGCCGAGACGGCGAAGACCCTGTGGCTGATTTATGTTTTACTGACCCTTGCCTGTGCGCTGGCGCTGTGGTTTGCCGGTATGCCCGCGTTCGATGCCATCGGGCACAGCTTTGCGACAATCGCCATCGGCGGGTTCTCTACCCACGATGCCAGTGTGGGCTACTTTGATAGTCCAACGATCAACACCATTATTGCTATTTTCCTGCTGATCTCCGGCTGTAACTACGGTCTACACTTCTCATTACTCAGCGGACGTAGCCTGAAGGTGTACTGGCGCGACCCGGAGTTCCGTATGTTTATTGGCGTCCAGCTCACGCTGGTGGTCATCTGTACGCTGGTGCTCTGGTTCCACGATGTCTATAACTCGGCGCTGACCACGCTAAACCAGGCGTTCTTCCAGGTGGTGTCGATGGCGACAACCGCAGGTTTTACCACGGACAGCATTGCACGCTGGCCGCTGTTCCTGCCTGTGCTGCTGCTGTGCTCGGCATTTATTGGTGGTTGCGCAGGGTCGACGGGCGGTGGCCTGAAGGTGATTCGTATTCTGCTGCTCTTCAAGCAGGGGAACCGTGAATTAAAACGCCTGGTTCACCCAAATGCAGTCTATAGCATCAAGCTGGGCAACCGTGCCCTGCCGGAACGTATTCTCGAAGCGGTGTGGGGATTCTTCTCGGCGTATGCCCTGGTCTTTATCGTCAGTATGCTGGCAATCATCGCGACGGGGGTGGATGATTTCTCTGCCTTTGCGTCCGTTGTGGCAACACTTAATAACCTCGGGCCTGGCCTGGGGGTCGTGGCGGATAACTTTGCCAGTATGAACCCGGTCGCGAAATGGATCCTAATCGCCAATATGCTGTTTGGGCGTCTTGAGGTCTTTACGCTGCTGGTGCTGTTCACCCCAACATTCTGGCGCGAGTAAGGAGTCGTCGGTGAAAACACTTATTCTATTCTCTACGCGAGACGGGCAAACGCGTGAGATTGCCTCTTATCTGGCTTCTGAACTACAAGAGCTGGGCATTTACTCTGATGTGGTGAACCTGAACCGTACGGAGCAAATCGCCTGGCAGGATTACGACCGCGTGGTGATTGGGGCGTCTATCCGTTACGGGCATTTCCATCCTGCGCTGGATCGCTTTGTGAAAAAGCATACGGCAGCGCTCAATAAGCTGCCCGGGGCGTTCTACTCGGTCAATCTGGTGGCCCGCAAACCTGAAAAGCGTACACCGCAGACCAACAGCTACACGCGCAAGTTTTTGCTGAATTCGCCATGGCAGCCAGACGTGTGTGCCGTCTTTGCAGGGGCGCTGCGTTATCCCCGCTATCGCTGGTATGACCGCTTTATGATTCGGCTGATTATGAAAATGACCGGCGGTGAAACCGATACGCGTAAAGAAGTGGTTTATACCGACTGGACGCAGGTGAGCAGTTTTGCCCGGGAAATCGCGCATTTATCACCCGAATCGCGGCGTATTTAAGCGTGGAGTTTGAAAAGTGAGCGAACGAAAAGTTTTTTGTATTTTGTGCTTGTCACTTCAGAATAACTCCCTATAATGCGCCTCCACTGACACGGAACAACGGCACACACGCCGCCGGGTCAGCAGAGAAAAGCAAATTAAACGCTTGACTCTGAAGCGGGAAAGCGTAATATGCACACCCCGCGCCGCAGCGAAAACGAAGCGGCACTGCTCTTTAACAATTTATCAGACAATCTGTGTGGGCACTCAAAGTGACATGGA
>NZ_JACASJ010000080.1:0-24892 GCF_013391025.1 Enterobacter sp. SECR19-1250
AGTCATCGGGCATTATCTGAACATAAAACACTATCAATAAGTTGGAGTCATTACCCGAGGATGCCTGCCACATAAATACAGGTGCGCATATTCACCCCCGCCGAGAACTCTTCTCCGGTGATAAAACCTACGCGTGGCAGCATCACAATGACCGATGCCGCGAGTCCGGTCCATGCCGGCCCCACACCGTGCCAGCTCTCCGTCACCCACATTCCCAATACCACCGCCAGCAGCCAGGCAAGGCGTTTTTCATCTCGCCCCATCGGTTCAGCGGGCGCCAGATCCCTGGGCGGCTTCGGGCTACCGGGGAATAACCAGCAGATTAAACCAATCAGAATCAACCCTTTGAGAATACCGAGCACGGGCGTGTGCAGCAGCAGATAAGGCACGTAGTTCAGATGAATACCGTATGATCCCTCTGCCGCGCCGCTCATCACCAGATTGGGAACGTTGGCAGGCAGGATGGTGGCCGAAAGCTGGAAGGTGCCGAAACCAACGGCCAGCGCCAGGCCAGGCGCGCGACCCATCGGCAATACCGGCACGTTTTGCCATCGCGGCCACGATGGGCATCAGCAGCGCGATACGCCCCATGTTCGACGGCATCACAAACGCCAGGGCATAACTCAGCAGAACCACGCTGGCCACCATTAGCACCCAGGAGTCAGTAAGCCGGGCGGAGAGCGCCCGTGCAGCCCTGTCAGCCAGACCGGTTTTCCGGATTGCCACACCAAGCACAAAGCCGCTGAACACCAGCCAGAAGGCAGACGAGGCAAAGCCGCCAAAAATGACCTCCGGCGGGGCAATTCTGGCGGTCATCGCTGCCGTGAAGAACAGCAGCGCGGTAATGAATTCCGGCAATAGCGACGTCGCCCATAACACAATGGTGACGCCGACGATCGCTGAGGGCACAAACAGAGGGTGGGTTAACCAGAGCGACATGCCTGTCTCCTGTCGTTTTTTTCAGCAAGTCTACGGCGACAGGCAGGACGAGTAAACGCTATTTATGGTGGGGTCACTTCAGGATATCGCATTGATGATCCTGCAATTCCTCAGCCGACGCGCGGTTAAGCATCAGCAGATTACGTTCGGTTGCCAGCAACACAAACGAGCCATCCGACTGCTGGGCCATCGCCAGCGCGAAGCGCCCCATATGGTTACGCGCTTCCGGCAGCTCTTCCGCCAGCATCATAAACGGACTCCGCTGCACCAGCTCGTTCTCCGTCACCCGGCGAGCGAGATATTCATGTCCTTCCAGTCCACCGGGAAGTGGCAGCCATTGGGTGCTGATTTGCCCCTGCGCGGCATTGAGCTTCTCGCGCACGTCCGGGCGCAGGCAGGAGATGTGGATATGGAAATGATTCTGCGTGCGGCCCGTGGGTGAGTTGATGGTCAATGAAATTGCGCTGTCTGGCACCTCGGATCCGTGCTTCATGCTCATAAAGCTACGGGCCTGCCATGCCAGCCAGAAGAAGTTCGGTGTTTGAGGCTTTGTCAGAAGTGGGCTTTCGGTGCCGTTGATGCGGTAGGTGGGCATCAATAAGTACTGCAGCGGACCGTTGCGATCCTTGAACACCACATAGCCCACGTCAGGTTTCACCTGTGCACACGGCGCCGGATTGCGGTGCTGGATCTGATTCGGCACACACTGGTCCAGCACGATGTGACGCAACGCATTCGGATTACCTGCTTTCATCCAGTACACGCCACCCGCGGCAAGGGCGATAACAATCAGAATCAGTAAGATAATTTTTTTCACAATGCGTTCCCTGTTTTCAGTAGAGGCCAAAGAGTAACGCAAAATGATGACCAAATAAAAAACCCGGCGGATTTCTCACACCGGGTCACCGTGTCGTTCGTTACAAAGGCCTAGCGTTTGCTGATCTGATCGAATGTACCGCCGTTAGAGAAGTGGTCTTTCTGGGCTTTTGTCCAGCCGCCAAACTCATCATCAATGGTGAAGAGCTTCAGTTTCGGGAATACGCTGTCGTATTTCTTCGCAACCGCCGGATCGCGTGGGCGATAGAAGTTCTTCGCCGCAATTTCCTGGCCTTCTGGCGAATAGAGATACTTCAGGTAGGCTTCCGCCACCGCTTTGGTCCCTTTCTTATCGACCACTTTATCCACCACAGAAACGGTCGGCTCGGCGAGAATAGATTCGCTCGGGGTCACGATCTCAAATTTGTCTTTACCCAGTTCGTTGGTCGCCAGCAGGGCTTCGTTTTCCCAGGCAATCAGCACATCGCCAATGCCGCGCTCTACGAAGGTGTTGGTGGCGCCACGTGCGCCGGAGTCGAGCACTTCAACGTTTTTATACAGCGCTTTGACGAACTCCTGAGCCTTGGCCTGATCGCCATTGTTGTGATGCAGGGCATAGCCCCAGGCTGCCAGATAGTTCCAGCGTGCGCCGCCGGAGCTTTTCGGGTTCGGCGTGATGACCGATACGCCAGGTTTAACCAGGTCGTTCCAGTCATGGATCTGTTTCGGGTTGCCTTTACGCACCAGGAAAACGATGGTCGAGGTATATGGCGCAGAGTTATCCGGCAGGCGTTTGATCCAGTTTTTGTCGATGCGGCCACGTTCGGCAATTGCGTCCACATCGTAGGCCAGCGCCAGAGTCACCACATCCGCTTCAATGCCGTTGATGACGGAGGTCGCCTGCTTACCAGAGCCGCCGTGAGACTGGCGAACCACCACGTTGTCGCCCGTTTCCTGTTTCCAGTGTGCCGCAAAGGCTTTGTTGTACTGCTCGTACAGCTCACGCGTCGGGTCGTATGACACGTTCAGTAACTGGATGTCCTTAGCCAGAACGCTGGTCGATGCCAGCAATAATGTTAAACCCACGCCCCATTTATTCATCGCCCAGCTCTCATGTGTAGTGTTTTGATGAATGCAGCGTGCCAGAAACGGAATTGATGATTAAAGAATAAAAAAAGATTGGCTATAACTTTGAGGAATAAAAAAGTGGATGAGTGGCCTGATGCCCTCACCCCAACCCTCTCCCACGGGAGAGGGCGCAACCATAAAAAACGGTAACCCTGGGGTTACCGTTTTGCGTTTACCTTGCCGCCACCCGGCACAATACAAACACCGATCAGTACAGTTTTTTCGCGCAGTCCAGCCAGTCACCTTTGAACGGACGCTTCATGTTTTCGATGGCGTCGATGATGTCATGGTGAACCAGTTTTTCGTTCTGAATACCGACGCAACGACCGCCGTGACCCTGCAGCAGCAGTTCAATGGCGTATGCACCCATGCGGGAAGCCAGGATACGGTCGTATGGACCCGGGGAACCACCACGCTGGATGTGACCCAGAACGGTCGCGCGGGTTTCGCGTTTGGTTTCTGCTTCGATGTACTTCGCCAGCTCATCAACGTCACAGATATGCTCGGTGATCGCGACGATGGCGTGTTTCTTACCTTTGGCGATACCGGCTTTGATTTCTGCAACCAGATCTTCACGGCTGAATTCCACTTCTGGAACCACGACGAACTCACAACCGCCCGCGATAGCCGCAGCCAGGGTCAGGTCACCACAGTAACGGCCCATCACTTCAACGATGGAGATACGCTGGTGAGAAGAAGAGGTGTCACGCAGACGGTCAATCGCTTCCACAACGGTACCCAGGGCGGTGAAGTAACCGATGGTGTAGTCAGTACCTTTGATGTCGTTGTCGATGGTGCCAGGCAGACCGATGCACGGGAAGCCCATTTCAGTCAGACGTTTTGCACCCATGTACGAACCATCACCACCGATAACAACCAGTGCGTCGAGGCCGCGTTTTTTCATGTTCTCGATAGCCACTTCACGCACGTGTTCGTCGCGGAATTCCGGGAAGCGCGCAGAACCGAGGAAAGTACCACCGCGGTTGATCATGTCAGATACGCTGTAACGGTCGAGCTGAACCATACGGTCTTCATACAGACCCAGATAACCATCATAGATACCAAAAACTTCCAGACCTTCCGTCAGCGCTGCACGAACAACCCCACGAATTGCCGCGTTCATGCCCGGCGCATCACCGCCGCTTGTCAACACACCGATTTTCTTAATCATGACTACCTCTGAACTTAGGAATGCAAAATTGAAATCTGTTGCCGGAAGAAACTTGTCGACCAACGAATACTGCAAATAGTATATCAACCACTTCCAGCTGAATTGATTCAGGTCAGACCAAATGGCGGTAATTTATACACAAAATGCTGGCCTGGCTCACTTTTTTACAACGAATTACGAAAGCCCAACATAACCGGGTACAACCGAGCAGGGATCCTGGTGAATAATGACGTCTGACCCAGGAAAACGCTGCAAAATCGCCTGCTCCACCTGCTCAGCAATAACGTGAGCCTGAACCAATGGCAGGTTGTCTTCCATTTCTATGTGAATCTGAATAAAGCGGGTCGGCCCTGACTGCCGCGTACGAAGATCGTGAGCACCACTGACACCCGGCCAGGAGGTCACGATAGTATAAATTTCATCGCGTTCTGCGTCGGGGAGCGCACGGTCAAGAAGCGATTGCACCGCGTCATACCCCATCCGCAAAGCGCTGTATAAAATATAGATGCCAATCCCTAACGCAAATAACGCATCGGCCCGATGCCAGCCATACCAGGCCAGACCGAGCGCAATAAGAATAGCGCCATTCATCATAACATCAGACTGATAATGAAGCATATCCGCCCGTACAGCCTGACTTTGCGTTTTTCGAACCACCCAGCGCTGGAACGTTACAAGAACAAGGGTGCATATAAGTGCAGCCACCGTCACCACCACGCCCACGCCGGGATCGTTCATGGGTGATGGCGAAACAAGATGCTGAATGCCGGTTAAAAACAGAAACAGCGCAGAGCCGGAAATAAACATACTTTGCGCCAGCGCCGCCAGCGATTCGGCTTTGCCGTGTCCGAAGGTGTGCTCTTCATCCGCCGGTTGCAGCGAGTAACGCACCACCAGCAGGTTGGTCAGCGAGGCGGCAATATCCATCAGCGAGTCCACCAGCGCCGCCAGAATACTGACCGAGCCCGTGTACCACCACGCGAATATTTTGATGACCAGTAAGCTTGAGGCCACGACCGTCGCGGCAATGGCGGCCCGGCTGACCAGTCTTCCATAGGATTGATTCATAAATACTCCTGTCATGCCATGCCGCTAGTATAACGGAAGGTTACGGAGTCAAAGGATGAATAAACGGTTAACACATCAGAATGAAGGGCAAAAAAAACCCCCACATCATGTGGGGGAAGACAGGGATGGTGTCTATGGCAAGGAAAACAGGGTTTACTGGTTACTACGGGTACTGCTATTGCTACTGAAAAGCGTCGTTTCTGAGCTTCGCTGCATCCGTGCAACCTTACGCAATTGGTCCATACGTTGCTGATGTTTCTGGTTCAAAACCGCTTGCTGCTCGGGCGACAACAGGTGGAACATCTGGTTGCGAACCTTCGCCATCTCTACCTGGCGGGCAACCTGCTCCTGTGCCATTTTTTCTGCCTGAGCACGTACAGCGTTTTCGTCAAAATTTTCTGCGGTGACAAGGCGATGCATTGTCTCCATTTCGCTAACATTAACAGGGGGCTGATCGTGTCGTGCCCTCTGCATCAGATCTCGCATCTGTTGACGCTGATGTTCGGTTAAACTTATGCCGTCAAACATATGGCTTTGGCTGCTGTGCTGCGCGATGCCCTCTTGTGAGGACGCGTTATCGCCGATTATAGCTACAGCGGCCTGGCTAAACGCACTGAACGCCAGCGTTGAGGCCATGACGGCAGCGGTAACTTTGCGCATCACTTGCTCCCAAAATCTTTCATGTCGCGATTCAACGAGAGACAGTCTACGATTCAGGCTGCAAACATGCGTCAGGGGGTGTAAAACAACGTAAAGTCATGGATTAGATAGCCTTGATGTCGTAATTTCTGCCTCGGAGGTATTTAAACAATGAATAAAATCCTGTTAGTTGATGATGACCGAGAGCTCACATCTCTTTTAAAGGAGTTGCTCGACATGGAAGGTTTCAACGTTCTGGTCGCCCATGATGGCGAGCAGGCGCTGAGTCTCCTTGACGACAGCATCGATCTACTTTTGCTCGACGTTATGATGCCGAAGAAAAACGGCATTGATACGCTGAAAGAGCTTCGCCAGACACACCAGACCCCCGTTATCATGCTGACCGCACGCGGCAGCGAACTAGACCGTGTACTCGGCCTTGAGCTGGGTGCGGATGACTATCTACCGAAGCCGTTCAACGACCGCGAACTGGTTGCCCGTATTCGCGCTATCCTGCGTCGTTCCCACTGGAGCGAACAGCAGCAGAATACTGACAACAGTTCACCGACGCTGGAAGTGGACTCCCTGAGCCTCAATCCGGGTCGTCAGGAAGCGAGCTTTGACGGTGAAACGCTGGAGCTGACCGGTACCGAGTTCACCCTGCTGTATCTGCTGGCACAGCACCTCGGCCAGGTGGTATCACGTGAACACTTAAGCCAGGAAGTACTGGGTAAACGCCTCACGCCGTTTGACCGCGCCATCGATATGCATATCTCGAACCTGCGCCGCAAACTGCCGGAGCGTAAAGACGGTCATCCGTGGTTTAAAACCCTGCGTGGTCGCGGCTATCTGATGGTTTCCGCTTCATGATAGGAAGCTTAACCGCCCGCATCTTCGCCATCTTCTGGCTGACGCTGGCACTGGTTTTAATGCTGGTTTTGATGTTGCCAAAACTCGACTCACGCCAGATGACGGAGCTTCTCGACAGCGAGCAACGTCAGGGCGTGATGATCGAGCAGCACGTAGAAGCCGAGCTGGCAAACGATCCGCCAAACGATTTGATGTGGTGGCGCAGGCTGTTTCGCGCTATCGACAAATGGGCACCTCCCGGACAACGCCTGCTGCTGGTGACCAGCGAAGGCCGCGTGATTGGCGCGGATCGCAATGAAATGCAGATCATCCGCAACTTTATTGGCCAGGCGGATAACGCCGATCATCCGCAGAAGAAAAAATATGGTCGGGTTGAGATGGTGGGCCCTTTCTCAGTCAGGGATGGGGAAGATAACTACCAGCTCTATCTGATTCGCCCGGCGAGCAATTCCCAGTCCGATTTTATCAACCTGCTGTTTGACCGTCCGCTTCTGCTGCTGATTGTGACGATGCTGGTCAGTTCTCCACTGCTGTTATGGCTGGCGTGGAGCCTGGCAAAACCGGCGCGTAAGCTGAAAAACGCCGCCGACGAAGTGGCGCAGGGTAACCTGCGACAGCACCCTGAGCTGGAAGCCGGACCGCAGGAGTTTCTTGCCGCCGGGGCCAGTTTCAACCAGATGATCACCGCTCTTGAGCGCATGATGACCACGCAGCAGCGGCTGCTGTCGGATATCTCGCACGAACTGCGTACGCCGCTCACGCGACTCCAGCTGGGCACCGCTCTGCTGCGTCGCCGCAGCGGTGAGAGCAAAGAGCTGGAACGTATCGAAACCGAAGCCCAGCGTCTGGACAGCATGATCAACGATCTGCTGGTGATGTCGCGCAATCAGCAGAAAAACGCGCTGGTGAGCGAAACGGTGAAAGCCAATCAGCTATGGAATGAAGTGTTAGACAACGCGGCGTTCGAAGCGGAACAGATGGGTAAATCGTTCACCGTCAACTTCCCGCCGGGGCCATGGCCGCTGTACGGTAACCCCAACACGCTGGAGAGCGCGCTGGAGAATATCGTGCGTAACGCCCTGCGCTACTCGCATACGAAGATTGAGGTGGCCTTCTCGGTGGATAAAGACGGTATCACCATCATTGTGGATGACGATGGTCCAGGCGTAAGCCCGGAAGATCGCGAGCAGATTTTCCGTCCGTTCTACCGCACCGACGAGGCGCGGGACCGTGAATCTGGCGGTACCGGGCTGGGTCTGGCGATTGTTGAAACCGCTATGCAGCAGCATCGCGGCTGGGTGAAAGCCGACGACAGTCCGTTGGGCGGGCTGCGGTTAACGCTGTGGCTACCGTTGTATAAGCGCGCGTAATCCCCTCACCCTAACCCTCTCCCCAAAGGGGAGAGGGGACTGCTCGGTGAGGTTTTTTCACCCTCGCCCCTTTGGGGAGAGGGCCGGGGTGAGGGGCACTATTTCCCCCACAATCTCCGCGAATTATCCTCAATCTGCCGACTAGTGCGGCGTTTCTGCATCGTTCTTGTCCAGCTGGTGGATAACCCTGCCGCCGACAGCAGCCGATGATACTGCTCGTCATCAAACGGCATATGCCAGGCAATGGCACAGGCGTCATACACCGACACATCGCTCAGGCGCGACACCAGCTCCAGCGGCGCATCCGCAGACACCTGCCCCGCCAGCACCACCCGGTACAGCCAGCCGGTTTTACCCGCGCTCTGCAGCCGTGCGGACATGTCGTTAATGCCGAAATGGAAGTTAAGCTTGAAGCATGGCGAGCGCGGTTGCGTTACCTGAATCAGGGCATCACCCCAGCGGAAAATATCACCGATGAAGACGTTCTTCTCCGTCAGCCCTTCGGTGGAGAGATTCTCACCGAACGCGGGGGCGACGAACAGGTCCGCCTGTTCTGGGAATTCGGTTATCCAGTATTGATAATGCTCGCGCGGATAGTGGCACAGCGCGCGTTCGGGCCCGCCGTGGATTTTCTTCTCGGCCTGCTCGTCGCCCGCAAGCCCGAGCTCGGTTAACGTCAGCTCTCCGTCGACCTGCACTTTGGCGATGGCGCTCGGGCGGCTGCCGTCGTATTCCCTTACCTTGCCTGTAAACACATTCACCGGGTAATGCATCTCTACTCCTTCAGATACAAAAAAAGCGAGTCAACAGACTCGCTTCTCACAGGCGTCAATGCAACCTTATTTTTTCGCGGCGAAACGCGCTGCAGCTTCGTCCCAGTTCACCACATCCCAGAAGGCTTTGATGTAGTCCGGGCGACGGTTCTGGAACTTCAGGTAGTAAGCGTGTTCCCACACGTCCAGACCCAGAATTGGGAAACCAGATGCGCCAGAGATCGCTTCACCCATCAGCGGGGAGTCCTGGTTTGCGGTAGAAACGACCGCCAGTTTGTCACCTTTCAGAACCAGCCACGCCCAGCCGGAGCCGAAACGGGTCGCAGCCGCTTTTTCGAATTCCGCTTTGAAGTTATCAACAGAACCGAAGTCGCGCTCGATAGCCGCTTTCAGGTCGCCCTGCAGGGTGGTACCGGTTTTCAGGCCTTTCCAGAACAGGCTGTGGTTAGCGTGGCCGCCCGCGTTGTTACGCAGTACGGTTTTCTTGTCCGCTGGCAGCTGGTCCAGTTTAGTGATCAGCTCTTCAACAGGCAGGTTAGCGAACTCTGGCAGGCTTTCCAGCGCAGCATTCGCGTTGTTCACATAGGTCTGATGGTGTTTAGTGTGATGGATTTCCATCGTCTGCTTGTCGAAATGCGGTTCCAGTGCGTCATAGGCATACGGCAGGGATGGCAGTGTATAACTCATAATCCTCTCCATTAGTGTCGGGCGGCACAGCTGTTAATGCCGCGTAAGCAGTTGGTTCATTATAGTTAATTAAATGATATTGAAAATGATTATCAATGCCGTAGTTTTTATAAGGTTATTCGGGTTTTGCCAAATGACAAAATTGTGAGTCTGCTCACCCGGTTAACGTGCTGATTGCCATCCAGAACCAAAGTGCGGCAACCTTCTGAAGGTTCCTGAACCGCCTAATTTTTACACTCATCAAGTCGGGGGGAAGCCACCGGCTATAAAAACGATGAGGACGTAAAAATGAATCATGCGATTACAATGGGTATCTTCTGGCATTTGATAGGCGCAGCCAGTGCAGCCTGTTTCTATGCCCCGTTCAAAAAGGTGAAAGGGTGGTCGTGGGAAACCATGTGGTCGGTTGGCGGTACCGTCTCCTGGCTGATTTTGCCCTGGACCATTAGCGCCATGCTGCTCCCGGATTTCTGGGGCTACTTCACCTCCTTCAGTGCCTCCACCCTGCTGCCGGTGTTTCTGTTCGGTGCGATGTGGGGCATCGGCAACATCAACTATGGCCTGACCATGCGCTACCTCGGGATGTCGATGGGTATCGGCATCGCAATTGGCATTACCCTGATCGTCGGCACGCTGATGACGCCCATTCTTAACGGCAATGTCGATGTGTTGCTCAACACCAAAGGCGGGCAGATGACGCTGCTGGGCGTGCTTGTCGCGGTGATCGGCGTGGGTATCGTCACCCGTGCGGGTCAGCTGAAAGAGCGCAAGATGGGCATAAAAGCCGAGGACTTTAACCTGAAGAAAGGGCTGCTGCTGGCAGTGATGTGCGGCATCTTCTCGGCGGGCATGTCGTTCGCCATGAACGCCGCAAAACCTATGCACGAAGCGGCCGCCGCGCTGGGCGTCGACCCGCTGTACGTGGCGCTACCAAGCTACGTGGTGATCATGGGCGGCGGCGCGCTGGTAAACCTCGGCTTCTGCTTCATTCGTCTGGCAAAAGTGAAGGATCTGTCGGTAAAAGCCGATTTCTCACTGGCAAAATCCTTAATCATCACCAATGTGCTGCTGTCGATGCTGGGCGGCCTCATGTGGTATCTGCAGTTCTTTTTCTACGCCTGGGGTCACGCCAGCATTCCACCGCAGTACGACTACATAAGCTGGATGCTGCACATGAGCTTCTACGTACTGTGTGGCGGACTGGTTGGGCTGGTACTAAAGGAGTGGAATAACGCCGGGCGTCGTCCGGTGGGCGTCCTGAGCCTGGGCTGCGTGGTGATCATCATTGCCGCTAACATTGTCGGCCTCGGCATGGCGAACTGACTACGCTGCCTTTCGACTGCGATGACGCCACTGAACCGGCGTCATCCCCACCTCGCGGTTAAACACCACCGAAAAGTAATTACTGTCCTCAAACCCGCAGCGCATCGCCACCTCACTGACCATCAGCTCCGTATGCTGCAACAGATACTGGGCGTGGCAGATGCGCAACTGGCGCAGGTAGTGGTTCACCGTCATCCCCGTCTGGGTGCGGAACTGCTGGCGCAGCGCGCGCTCGCTGCACTGCTCCTGCTCGCAGAATTTTTCCAGCACAAAACTTTTGTTCAGGCTGCCCGCAAGCCGGGCGATCAGCTTGTCCAGCAGCGCTTCCTGAACGGTCGCGAAGGGGTTATCGGTAGCGTAACGATGGCGTTTGAGGGTCATGACCAACTGGGCGAACAGCAGTTCCGCCATCGGGTTTGCGACCGGATCGTGCTTCTGGCTCTCCTGCTCCAGCTGGGAGATCGTCTGGCGCACCTGCGCCATGCCGCTGCTGCTCAAGCGCCAGTGGGGTTCGCCTCTGGCATTGAGAAAACCGGGGATATGGGCCGCCCAGTCGACGTTCAGTTTGAGCCTGTCCGGGCAGTAGATCACGTTCTGCAACACCAGATCGTTAACCGAGGCGTAGGCGTGTTTGTCTTCGGCGCGAATGTAAAACAGATCGCCACGCGTAATGCGGTAGGGCCTGTCATTGAGGATGTGTAAGCCGTTGCCGCGCCACACCAGCACCAGCTCACAAAATTCGTGGGTATGCTCGGCAAAGACATTTTGCGGGTAGCGGTCGGCCACCGCGACGGCCTGACTCGCGGAGGCAAAAAAATCATCTTTGCGAAGAATTAACTGAGCGGCCACACCACAACCTCTACGGTGAATAACCGGACATTATTAGCCTTTTTGCGGCAATAAAACGGTGATTGCCTTCGCGTTACTGGAGTGAAGCATCCTTCCCCTGACGGATATCGCGCGGCGACCAGCTAAACTCGCGGCGAAAAAGGGTTGAAAAGTGATTACTGTCGCCGAAACCGCAGCGATAGGCGATATCCGTGACGCTTTCATCGGTGTGACGTAAAAGATGACGCGCCTTAATCAGGCGCAGACGATTGAGGTAGCGCTGGGGCGTCAGCCCGGTGTGCTGCTTGAGCTGACGATGGAGCGTGCGTAACGACAGCGAAAAATCATCCGCCAGCGTTTCCCAGCACACATCCTCGGCGAAATGGTCCTCCAGCCAGGCCATCAGCTGGTTCAGCCGCGCGTCGTTATTTGCCAGCCCTTCCACCAGAGAGCTGCGACGCAGCAGCACCAGCAGCTGCATAAACAGCAACTCGCGGGTGGCAATGGCATGGGTCTCCTGCCCGTCCTCGCTCTGCTCCAGTTGATTCACCAGCTGGCGCACCTGCTGCAACGTGGACTGATTCACCCGCCAGTGAGACGGGTAGTGCCCATCCTGCTCCTGAGGCAGGAGCTTGTTCAACCCCGACAGAAACTGGAACGCGTCCGGCGAACGATAGAGCACGTTGGTCAGGCACAGATTGTCGGTATGTTCATACAAATGCCTGTCGTGATCGCGCACGAAGCACACCATACCGCCGCTGATGGTGTACGGCTGGCCGTTAAAGACGTGAATGCCTGTCCCATGCTCGACAATCACAATTTCATGAAAATCATGATGATGTTCAGGAAACGCAACCTGCGGGAGCCGTGGCTCAATCGCGACCGGAGACGTTCCCGACGGGAAAAAATCGACGCTGTGCAGTACGGTCATAACGGCCCCCACCAATGAGAAAAGTTCTCAAAATAGTAATTAAGGCCTTCCACACTCACCTTAAATTTTTGACAGCAAACGTCGCAAAAGCTGTCCATTTTTCAAGAAACAGACGGAAAAATCGGGAAATGCGGTCAGCGTCACATTGCCCGAAAACCCCGCCCTGACTGGAAATTGTGAACTCCCTCACGTTCATCTTTGCTTTCTTGCCAGCGCGAGATTTGGGCTGTCAGTGACGAGAAGGTGGTCTTTTCTTCCCTTTTTTAGACTCAACACCAATGACTTAAGAAGGGACCTGACCATGACTTTTCGCCATTGTGTGGCTGTCGATTTAGGCGCATCCAGCGGCCGCGTAATGCTCGCCACCTGGGACTGCGGCAAGCGCACACTTACGCTTCGCGAAATGCACCGTTTCGCCAACTACCTGCAAAAACAGGACGGTTTTGATACCTGGGATATTGATGCCCTGGAAGCGGAGATCCGCACCGGGCTGAACAACGTCTGCAACGACGGCATTCGCATCGACAGCATTGGCATTGATACCTGGGGGGTGGACTACGTTCTGCTCGACAGCCACGGCGACCGCGTCGGCCTGCCCATCTCGTATCGCGACAGCCGCACCGACGGGCTGATGGCACAGGCCATCGCGCAGCTTGGCAAGGACAACATCTATGGCCGCAGCGGCATTCAGTTTCTGTCCTTTAACACGCTGTATCAGCTGCGTGCGCTGGTTGAGCAGCAGCCGGAGCTGGTCAAAAAGGTGGCGCACGCGCTGCTGATCCCGGACTACTTAAGCTACCGGCTGACCGGCAACATGAACTGGGAATACACCAACGCCACCACCACGCAGCTGGTCAACATCAACACCGACAGCTGGGATGAAACCCTGCTGGCCTGGACCGGCGCTTCGCCTTCCTGGTTCGGCACGCCGACCCATCCGGGTAACGTCATCGGTTACTGGATTTGCCCACAGGGGAATGAAATCCCGGTGGTCGCCGTCGCCAGTCACGACACCGCCAGCGCGGTGATTGCATCTCCGTTGGCCGGTAAAGACGCGGCCTATCTCTCTTCCGGCACCTGGTCGCTGATGGGCTTTGAGAGCAAAACGCCGTACACCAGCGACGCCGCGATGGCAGCAAACATCACTAACGAAGGCGGTGCCGAAGGCCGCTACCGCGTGCTGAAGAATATCATGGGGCTCTGGCTGCTCCAGAGAATGCTGAAAGAGCAACACATTGCCGACCTGCCTGCGCTTATCGCAGAGACCGAAAAGCTGAAGGCCTGTACGTTCCTGATCAACCCGAACGACGACCGCTTTATTAACCCGGTGCATATGAGCGCCGAAATCCAGGCCGCCTGTTTCGAAGCCGGTCAGCCGGTGCCTTCCCGTCCTGCCGAGCTGGCGCGCTGCATTTTTGACAGTCTGGCCCTGCTCTACGCGGATGTTCTAAGCGAGCTGGCGAGCCTTCGCGGCAAACCGTTCAGCCAGTTGCATATCGTGGGCGGCGGCTGCCAGAACCAGCTGCTGAACCAGCTCTGCGCCGATGCCTGCGGCATCACCGTGGTGGCGGGTCCGGTGGAGGCCTCAACGCTCGGCAACATCGGTATTCAACTGATGACTCTGGACGAACTTTCAGACGTCGACGAATTCCGTTCGGTGGTCACCGCGAATACCCGCCTGACCACCTTCACCCCTAATCCCTGCCATGAAATTGCCCGCTACCGGGCGCAGTTTCAGCAAAAACGACTGACTAAGGAGCTTTGCGCATGACCACTCAACTTGAACAAGCCTGGGACCTGGCTAAACAGCGTTTCGCCGCCGTCGGCGTGGATGTCGATGCGGCGCTGCGCCAGCTCGACCGTCTGCCTGTCTCCATGCACTGCTGGCAGGGCGATGACGTCGCCGGCTTCGAGAACCCGGGCGGTTCTCTGACGGGTGGCATTCAGGCGACGGGTAACTACCCGGGCAAAGCGCGCAACGCCACCGAACTGCGTGCGGATCTGGAACTGGCGCTGAGCCTGATCCCGGGGCCAAAACGCCTGAACCTGCACGCGATCTATCTGGAGTCCGACGAGCCGGTGGCGCGTAACGCAATCAAACCGGAGCACTTTAAAAACTGGGTGGAATGGGCCAAAGCCAACAAACTGGGTCTGGATTTTAACCCGTCCTGCTTCTCGCACCCGCTGAGTGCGGACGGGTTTACCCTTGCGCATGCCAACGACGAGATCCGTCAGTTCTGGATCGACCACGTTAAAGCCTGCCGCCGCGTCTCAGCCTGGTTTGGCGAGCAGCTTGGCACGCCGTCGGTGATGAACATCTGGATCCCGGACGGCATGAAAGACATCACCGTCGACCGTCTCGCCCCGCGTCAGCGCCTGCTGGCCGCGCTGGATGAGGCCATCAGCGAAAAACTCAACCCGGCGCACCACATCGACGCGGTGGAGAGCAAGCTGTTCGGGATTGGCGCGGAGAGCTATACCGTCGGCTCGAACGAGTTCTACATGGGTTACGCCACCAGCCGCCAGACCGCGTTGTGCCTGGACGCCGGTCACTTCCACCCCACAGAAGTGATCTCCGACAAAATCTCCGCCGCCATGCTCTTCGTGCCGCGCCTGCTGCTGCACGTCAGCCGTCCGGTGCGCTGGGACAGCGACCACGTGGTGCTGCTGGATGACGAAACCCAGGCGATTGCCAGCGAAATCATCCGTCATGACCTGTTTGACCGCGTGCACATTGGCCTCGACTTCTTTGACGCCTCTATCAACCGCATCGCGGCATGGGTGATCGGCACCCGCAATATGAAAAAAGCCCTGCTGCGCGCGCTGCTGGAGCCAACCGCAGCGCTGAAGCAGTTGGAAGCAAACGGCGACTACACCGCGCGCCTGGCGCTACTGGAAGAGCAGAAATCCCTGCCGTGGCAGGCCGTGTGGGAGATGTACTGCCAGCGTAACGACACACCAGCAGGCAGCCAGTGGCTGGAAAACGTGCGGGCGTATGAGAAAGACGTATTGAGTCAGCGCGGGTAATTTTGCCCTCACCCTAACCCTCTCCCACAGGGAGAGGGAACTTTTACCCCCTCTCCCTGTGGGAGAGGGCTGGGGTGAGGGATTTCACCTCACCGCGATAACTGGAAAAGAAAACTATGCAGACCATCACCACCTCCTGGTTCGTCCAGGGCATGATCAAAGCCACCTCCGATGCCTGGCTGAAGGGCTGGGACGAGCGTAACGGCGGCAACCTGACGCTGCGCCTGGACGACGCGGATATCGAACCCTACACCGCCGATTTCCACCAGAAGCCGCGCTATATTGCCCTGAGCCAGCCCATGCCGCTGCTCGCCAACACGCCGTTTATCGTCACTGGCTCCGGCAAGTTCTTCCGTAACGTCCAGCTCGATCCGCAGGCCAACCTTGGTGTGGTGAAGGTGGACAGCGACGGCGCGGGCTACCACATCCTGTGGGGCCTGACCGATGAGGCGGTACCCACATCTGAACTGCCGGCGCACTTCCTCTCGCACTGCGAGCGCATCAGGGCGACTGACGGCAAAGACCGCGTGATCATGCACTGCCACGCCACCAACCTGATCGCCCTGACCTACGTGCTGGAAAACAGCTCTGACTTCATCACCCGCAAGCTGTGGGAAGGCAGCACCGAGTGTCTGGTGGTCTTCCCGGACGGGGTCGGCATTCTGCCGTGGATGGTACCGGGCACCGACGAAATCGGCCAGGCGACCGCCAGAGATATGCAAAAACATTCGCTGGTGCTGTGGCCGTTCCACGGCGTCTTCGGCAGCGGCCCTACGCTTGATGAAACCTTCGGCCTGATCGACACCGCCGAGAAATCCGCTGAAGTGCTGGTAAAGGTTTATTCCATGGGCGGTATGAAGCAAACCATTACCCGCGAAGAACTTATTGCGCTCGGCAAGCGCTTCGGCGTAACCCCGCTCCGTTCAGCGCTGGAAATATATGCATAAACCCTCGCTGACCGGACGGTCCGGGCGATAGTTAAGGAGAATTATCATGAGCTTTATGTTGGCACTGCCAAAAATCAGCCTGCACGGCGCGGGCGCTATTGGCGACATGGTTAAGCTGGTGGCGAACAAACGGTGGGGCAAAGCGCTGATTGTCACCGACGGCCAGCTGGTGAAGCTGGGCCTGCTGGACAGTCTGTTTACCGCGCTGGATGCGCACCAGATGTCATATCAGCTGTTTGACGCGGTCTTTCCCAACCCAACGGAGGCGCTGGTGCAAAAAGGCTATGCAGCATACCGGGACGCGGAATGTGATTATCTTATCGCCTTTGGTGGCGGCAGCCCGATTGATACCGCCAAAGCGATTAAAATCCTCACCGCCAATCCGGGTCCGTCCACCGATTATTCCGGCGTCGGCAAGGTGAAAAACCCGGGCGTGCCGCTGGTGGCGATCAACACCACCGCAGGCACGGCGGCGGAGATGACCAGCAACGCGGTGATTATTGACTCCGCGCGTCAGGTGAAAGAGGTGATCATCGACCCGAACATCATTCCGGATATCGCCGTGGATGATGCCAGCGTGATGCTGGATATTCCTGCGTCCGTCACTGCCGCAACGGGAATGGATGCGTTAACCCATGCCATTGAAGCCTACGTGTCCGTTGGCGCGCACCCGCTGACCGATGCCAACGCGCTGGAAGCAATTCGCCTGATTAACCTCTGGCTGCCCAAAGCGGTCGACGACGGTCATAACCTGGAAGCACGCGAGCAGATGGCGTTTGGTCAGTATCTGGCGGGCATGGCGTTTAACAGTGCTGGCCTCGGCCTCGTGCATGCCCTGGCGCACCAGCCGGGCGCGACGCACAATCTGCCGCACGGCGTGTGTAACGCCATCCTGCTGCCGATCATCGAAAACTTTAACCGCCCGAACGCCGTAGCACGGTTTGCTCGCGTGGCGCAGGCGATGGGCGTCGACACGCGCGGCATGAGCGACGAAGCGGCCAGTCTGTCAGCGATTCAGGCGATTCGCGACCTGAGCGCCCGCGTCGGCATTCCGTCCGGCTTCAGCAAGCTTGGTGTCACCAAAGCCGATATCGAAGGCTGGCTGGATAAAGCCCTCGCCGACCCATGCGCGCCATGCAACCCGCGCACCGCCAGCCGCGACGAGGTGCGCGAGCTGTATCTGGAGGCATTATGATCCGCAAAGCCTTTGTGATGCAGGTAAACCCGGACGCGCACGAGGAGTACGCGCGTCGCCACAACCCCATCTGGCCCGAGCTGGAAGCGGAGCTGAAGGACCACGGCGCACACCACTACGCTATTTATCTCGACCGGGAACGTAACCTGCTGTTTGCCACCGTAGAGATTGAATCGGAGGAGCGCTGGAGCGCGGTCGCGAATACCGACGTCTGCCAGCGCTGGTGGAAACACATGCGTGATGTAATGCCGTCGAACCCGGACAACAGCCCGGTGAGTACCGGGCTGGAAGAGGTGTTTTATCTGGACTGACTGGTTAACGCTGCCGCGCCCGCGGCAGCGGCTATCTCCTGCCTGCTGCTCAGCGTAAACGCCGATACCACGGTAATTGCCAGCACGAAGCAGCCCAGCATCAGATACGTCTCCTGGAAGCCGATCCGGTCATACATATTTCCGGCAAAGGCGGAGAGGAAAATGGCCGCTGACTGTTTGGCAAACTGGAAGCCAATCAGATAGATAGTGGCCGAGAGTCGCGTATCAAACACGCCGGTGATGTACTTGAAGGCTCCCACCAGCAGGAACGGGACCTCCAGCGCGTGCAGCATTTTCAGGGCGATGACCTCCACGGCGGTGGTGGCAAACGACGAGCCGATGATGCGCGTCGCCATAATCAACCCGGCGATCAGCAGCGTATTTTTCGCCCCAATGCGGTTAATGATCCACGGCGAGCAGAACATGATGATGGCGTTACAGATCTCCCCCGCCGTCGTCGCGAACCCAAAGGCGCGAGTGCCCTCCTGCGGCGTGGCGAAGAAGGTTTTGAAGAAGGTGGCGAACTGCTGATCAAAAACGTCATAGACGCAGGCCACGCCAATCACGTACAGAATAAACATCCACATTCTGCGCTGACGGAACAGGTTAAAGACCGTTTTCGCGGTGATCTGCGGCTGGTTGGCCCCCAGGGCATTCATCACCTGTGCTGTTTGATTGGGCTTCGGCTTTGCGACCATCAGCAGCAGCATCAGCAACAGCGCCGCCGCCGATCCCATCCAGAAAACGTATGACGGATCGATACCAAACAGGATGCCCCCCGTTGAGGCGCACAATCCCCAGCCGAGGCAGCCGAACATGCGCGCCTTGCCGTATTCAAAGGCGCTGTTGCGGCTCACGCGTTCGATATAGGCCTCAATCGCCCCGGACCCGGCCGAGAAAACAAAGCCGATATACAGCCCACCGCTCAGCGCGCCCAGCCAGATGTTGGTTTTCAGCAACGGCGCGAAGACGTACAGGAAGAAGGGCGCGAACAGAAACAGCAGTACAGAGATAATCCACAGCAGATGCTTTTTCAGCCCCAGCTTGTCCGAAATCACCCCCAGCACCGGCTGGAAGGCGATAGCCGACAGCGAAATGCAGGAGAAAACAATGCCGGTATGGGTTTTGTTCAGGCCGATGATGTCCGACAGCCAGATAGGCAGGAACGGAAAGCAGGTGGCCATGATGAAGAAGTAGAGAAAGAAGAACAGCCCGAAGATCCAGAAGTTAGGGTTGTCTTTGTGGGTACAGGTTGTTGTGTTCATTATTTTTATCCTCAACGGAGGGCCAGTTTCCCGGCCCGTCACCCTTACACGCGTTCCACACCAATCAGAATGGCGGTTTCCGGATCGAGAATCGGCAGCGCAATACCCGCCTGCATCAGCCACTCACCGCTCACCGTTTGCGGTGTCTCCATCCATGCCGGCAGCTTGCGCATGGTGTGTCCACCCTCTCCCGTAATCTGAATATTCGGGTGATCGAGCAGCGAGATACGGTACTGCGCGCTGGCCTCCAGCCCCGGCATGCGCAGCGGCATCATCAGGGTATAATCCGGCATCGCGAGCTGGCTGACGATAAACAGTCCCTGCGACTTGTCTTCGCTCACGATCCCCTGCGCCAGCGTGGTAGCGTCCGGCATATCCACGCGCCACTGGGTACCGTGTTGGATCACCTCGCGCCACTGCTTGTGCAGCGCAGCGTAATGGCGATAGCCTTCGCGCTCTTTCTCATCGACGGTGAGCGGATCCAGCTCCAGCCCCATATGGCCAAACAGCGCCGTCAGGCCGCGGAAGGCAATGCTGTGCTGGCGAAACGTCGCGTGGCATTTATGATGACCGATATGAGCGCCCATCACCTCCGGCGGGAAGAAGTAGCTCATGCCGCGCTGAATAGCGTTGCGCTCCAGCGCGTCGTTGTTGTCGGACGCCCAGAAGCGATGGCAGCGGGTCAGCACCTCGTAATCGATTCGTCCGCCACCTGAGGAGCAGGATTCAAATTCAATATGCGGGAAACGCTCGCCCAGCACATCTAAAAGTCGATAAAACTGGCGGGTCTGCGCGTCGGCGGCGGCTCTGCCGTTATGGCCAGGCTGCACCAGCTCGCGGTTCATATCCCATTTCACATAATCAACCGCATGCTCACCCAGCAGCCAGCTCATGCGCTCCACCAGGTAATCAAACGCTTGCGGAATGTTCAGGTTGAGCACCAGCTGGTGTCGTCCGGTCGCCTGCGCGTATCCCGGCAGCGCCAGAACCCAGTCAGGATGCTCGCGGTAGAGATCGGAATCCGGGTTGATCATCTCCGGTTCAATCCAGATGCCGAACTCCATGCCGAGGTTTTTGACATGGTCGATCACTGGCCGCAGGCCGTTCGGGTATTTATTCTCATCCAGATACCAGTCGCCCAGCGCAGCATGGTCGTCGTTGCGCCCTTTAAACCAGCCGTCGTCGATGATAAAGCGTTCCACACCCAGCGCGGCCGCCTCGTCAGCCATACGCATGATGTAGTTCGGATCATGGTTGAAGTAGATCCCCTCCCAGGTGTTGAGATGGACCGGACGCGGTTTGTTTTCCGGGAAACGGATGATGTTGTCGCGCAGGTAGCGGTGAAACTGCTGGCTCATCCCGTTCAGCCCGTGCGCGGAGTAGCTCGCATAAAGGCGTGGCGTCCAGAGCGTTTGTCCCTCTTCCAGCGCCATCTCTCCTGGCAGGTAGAGCGCTTCCGCTTGCAGATAGCGACGGCCATCGGTTTTGGCTTCAGCGCGAAGGCGATGGTTGCCGCTCCAGCCCAGATGCACACCCCAGACATCGCCGTGCATTTCGCTGAACGACGGCGTGCCTGAAATGAGCGCCGGGAAGTGTTCGTGAGACGTTCTACCCCGGCGGTTCTCAATCACAAAGCTGTCATGCTCCAGCATGACGCGGTGCGGCTGGAATTCACGGATCCAGCGGCCATGAAACGCCATCACCTCCCGGGCGCGCTCCGCCACGGGCAGCGTGACGGCAAAACGGTCCACCTGCCACGCCTGCGATTTCAGGTTGGTTACGCCGTGCCGCACGACCAGCACGCCGCTGGCGTCCAGCGCCAGCACGCTGGTCAGGCGCAGGCCCGCGTGTTCATCTTCTGCCGTTATCGTCAGGGTTTGTCCCTGCTGCTGCACGTCGGTGGTGCTGAAAACCGGGGAACCATCCAGCCCCTGCCGGTGCCCCTCAATGCCGGGTGAACCAAACAGGCCGTGTCCAGGTTCAGCCATCAGCGTAACCGGGGAATCCACGTCGAGCCTGCCGTTAGCCACCGGGCGTTCGAGCGTAGCGGCATCCTGCGGCGAAAAGTGCTGAAGGTGCGGCCCCCAGTAGAGAATTTCGGCAAACGGGTGCGTTTTTATCACCACGTCCACCGTGTTGCTTACGAGTCGAAAAACGGAATCTTGCATCAGACATCTGCAGTCATCGGGATGTCCTGAGTGTTGATCCGAAACGTTTCGGATACAAACCAAAACGTTTCGGATCTGTGATCGGGTTTGGAATTTTGCGTTGTTTACGCCGTCTGGCCTGGGGAGAATTCCGGCTGCCAGAGCACCTGAAGAGTGTCGATGTCGTCGCCGTTAATCAGCTGGCGCACCATATCGGCAATCTGCTTCCCGACGCCCTGACGGGTAGACTGGATCACCGCCGCCACGTCGATATCGACGATGCTGTCCTGGGGCAAACCGTCGTAGACCACCAGCGATACGGCATTCTCGCCGGTTAGACGGCCAAGCTGTGCCAGCGCCATTGCCGCGCCGTCGCCGTGGGTGTTGCAGTCGGTGATGATGGCCGTGGGGGGTTGCGGCAGAGAGAGCAGCTCTTTTGTTGTGGCGTAGCCGACCCGGCGGGAAGGCGGCATGGCGCGCAGCCACTCGCTGGACAGCCCGGCTTCACGCAGCGCATCCAGATACCCCTGGCGACGCTGGGTGATGAACGCCTGGTTGTTACTTTCGCCGAGCAAAGCAATGCGCTGATGGCCTTTTTCGATCAGCCAGCGGGTGGCCTGATACGTACCGGCGTAGTTGTCAAAATCAAACCACGCGTAGGGCTGCGGCAGCTGACTGCGTCCGAGAGCCAGAAAGGGGAATCCGGCAGCCTGAAGCTGCTCAAGGCGCGGATCGTGATCCAGCGTGTGCGCCACAATCAGCGCATCCACGCGACGGCTTTGCACCATGCGCATATAGCTGTGTTTATCGGCCAGATCGTCATCGGCAATCAGCAGGAGATCGATTTCATGTCGCGCCAGTTCGTGGCTAATTTCGCCGACCATGTCCATAAATACGCTGTTATTGAGCGGAACAGGATGTACCGGAAAAACCAGCCCCACCGCGTCGATCTTGCCCATCTTCAGACGACGGGCAAAGGTATTAGGACGATAGCCACGTCGCTGGGCTTCCGCTTCCACGCGGGCGCGCGTCTCGCTGGAGACGTCGTCATATCCGTTGAGGGCACGACTGACGGTGGTAACCGAAAGCCCCAGTTCTTTGGCGATAGCTTTAAGCGACATGCGTTTCCGTTTCCTGGTTAATTTTGTTCCGCCACCAGTAGCGCGTAGGTGTCTGGCTCCAGGGCCTTGAAGATATGCGGTTCGTCGGCGGGATAGCAAATGTAATCCCCTGCCTCCAGCACCTCAGCGGCATCAAGCAGACCGACCAGCGCCCGGCCCTGGGTCACAATAATATGTTCAACTGCCCCCGGTGAATGGGGCTGGGAAATACGATCGGCACCTGGCTGGGTGATGAGGAGGTAGACATCGCGCCGTGCGCCCGGGGGGCATGCCGCCAGCAGAATGGCTTCGTAATTGGCCTGCCCGGCGACCACTTTTGTGCCTTCACCGCGGCGGATCACCTGCGTGGTCGGCTGCTGCGGCTCCAGCAACCGTGCAAAGGGAATATCCAGCGCCACACATAGCGACCACAGCGTCTCAAGGCTGGGATTGCCATTGCCGGACTCCAGCTGCGAAAGTGTGGATTTGGCGATACCGGCACGGCGGGCAATTTCCGCCAGTGAAAGTCCGGTTCGCAGGCGTTCTCGCACCAGACTTTTGGCGATCACGCTGATTGGCTGCGTCATAAACGGCCTCTTGTTCTATAAATCGAACGATTCGTTCATCTTGTAAACCGAATCTGATCCGTTCATTATAATGGATACACGTTCGATATGGCTAAAATTGTATGAAACGTTCTCTCTCTTGCCTGAAAGGCGACACCATCAAAGCAATTATCCTCGTTTGCCTCGCCGTTGGCGTGGTGGGGATGTCATACGGCTCGCTGGCGATGGCCTACGGTTTCCCGCTGTGGGTACCGTTTGTACTCTCTATTACCGTGCTGGCGGGGGCCTCGGAGTTTATGTTTATCGGTATCGTGGCGAGCGGGGGTAACCCACTGGCGGCGGCCGCGGCCGGGCTGCTGGTGAACGCCCGCCATGTGCCGTTTGGCGTTACGGTGCGCGAGCTGGTGGGTAAACGCGGTTTAAGCTTTTTGGGCTGCCACATCATGAACGACGAAAGCGTGGTGTTTGGGCTGTCGCAAAAAAACCCGGAGCAGCGCAAAACGGCCTACTGGCTGTGCGGCCTGGGCGTTGCCATCCTCTGGCCGCTGGGTACCCTGCTGGGTGCCATGGTCGGAAAACTGTTACCGGCCCCGGAAACCATCGGGCTGGACGCGGTATTTCCGGCCATTTTGCTGGCCTTAGTGGTTCCGGCGTTTAAAAACCGCACCACGCTTATCCGCGCCTGCAGCGGCGCCGCCCTGTCGCTGGCCGCCGTACCGTTCGCTCCGGTGGGCTTACCGGTACTGCTCTCTTTACTCGGTCTCGCCGCGAGGAAAAAATAATGGAAAACATGACCCTCTTTATCCTCGGTATCGCCATTCTGTCAGCAGGGACCTATCTGATGCGTCTTGGCGGGGCGAAACTGGGTAGCCGACTGGCGCTGTCCGAGCGATCTCAGGCACTGCTGTCGGATGCGGCAACGGTGTTGCTGTTTTCCGTGGCGCTGGCGACCACCTTCTATGAAGGGGAACACTTCGCCGGGATGGCGCGGGTGCTGGGCGTGGCGTTTGCGGTGTTTCTGGCCTGGCGAAAAATGCCGTTAATTGTGGTGATCGTGGCGGCGGCGGTCGTTACGGCGCTGCTGCGTCTGGCGGGCATGGCATAAAAAAGCCCGACAGCACGCGTCCGTCGGGCAAGGCGGCGTTTACTGCGCCGCGAGGGTAACGTAATTCACCGTCAGCATTTCTTCGAGCTCCGCCGTGTTGCCGATCCTGAACGCGTTATCGTTGAGATAAGTGACCACCGAGAGCGTAACGACCAGCTGTTTTCCCGCCACCTCGCTGCCGTTCACCGCCACAAGCGACGTATCCGGTGGCAGCGTAACCTCCGCTGCACCCGCGGTGACCTGCGCCGCGCCGCGCGGCACGGCCGCCAGCTGCACGGCACCATTATCCATGCGGGCCTCTTTCGCCGTGATTTTCAGCACCCCGTTGTCGCTAAAGCGATACGCTTTATTTCCACGGGCCAGGCCGTCCACCTGCAGGCGGATCTTGCGCGCGTCCGGGCAGATCACCGACACCTGGATCTTACGTTCTGACGAGGCATAACCCCGGTACGTTTTTCCGGCAATATCCGTGCTGACCTCGCGCATCGCCTCCCGACGCAGCAGACCATTATTGATACTCTTTACTGACGAAACCACCTGACACTCTTCTTCTGCCAGGACGAAGGGAGCATGGCTGAGGGCGACGCAGGCCAGCAGCAGTAAACACGTGCGATGAATAATCAGAGACATTTAATGAGATGGTCACTCCCTCCTTCCCGGTACTATGCTGAGGACAGGCTTTCATT
>NZ_JACASJ010000081.1:0-23956 GCF_013391025.1 Enterobacter sp. SECR19-1250
CCTATCTCTTATCTGGAGATACAGCTACTGTCCGGTGTTTCAGGGGGCTACATCATGCTCGGTGGTGACATTTGCCTGCGTGAGTAGTTTCGGGGTGATGCAGGGAGTGGCGCGCGGTGTGCCATTCTCCTTAAACAGAAGATCCGTGGTAACGGAAGGTTTCCCGTTTACGATCATCTTCACCTTATAGGTTCCGGCAATAACAGGGTTGCCTTTTGAAAAACGACTGATATCAATGGATGCGCCAGTGTTATAAAGAAACTGCTCGTTAAACTGCACGTCTTCTTCGTTATTATTTTCAGCAGCAAATGCACATAACGGCAATACCGCACTTATCGATAAACATAGTAGCGAACGTCTAAAGTGCATGATGAACTCTGTCCCAGGGCAACGCTAATTATAGTTTTTGTGAATGTTCTGAAGCTGACAGGGAATCAATGCGGTATAGACTCATACTTATCAATTCCACCGAAATCATTAATGGCTTGCCAGGTAATTTTGCTATTTCCGGATGAAGTGTAATTTTTCACATTCATCGTCTGGCTTGAGAACGGTTCAATATAATGCGTTTCGATCTCGTAACTTTTACCGCCTGAAATAAGCGCCGCACTTGCCAGCGACACATAATAAGGCGAGTCATTTTTCGCACTTAAAACGATTTTTTGCCCTTGTCGGGTTTGGGACCACTTAAGATTTTTGGCCGCGTCTCTCGGTTCCCCTTTTAACCCAGTGGGACGGAAAAAGAGTTTAATACGGGTGCGGAAAGCAAGCTGAAGCATACTTTGGTTATCGCTCTCCTTAGCCTTCGGCGGAACTTCCAGAACGTTAAACCAGAACAGCGACTCTTTATCTTTTGGCAATGCCTGACCCAGCCAGGTGATTCTGACGGTTTGCCCTTTTTGCGGTTCAACACGCGAAACAGGCGGCGTCACAATAAAAGGCAGTTTCAGCTCCTGAGGGTTAGTGGTATCTCTTCCATCATCGAGCCAGGTCTGTATCAGCAGAGGCCGGGTGCCACGGTTATCCATTGACACCGTTACGTCTTTTGCCGATTCAGGATAAATGACACAGGTGCCGGAAATCACAATATCTGCACTGGCGTTAAGAGCAAACACGCTCATCGAGGCCAGCAGCAGGGCTTTTAGTCCGCTCTTAATATTCAGTACGTGCATGTCTACTCTCAAAAAATAGGCAAAAATGTGCCCAACAGGGCACATTAACGGGGGGATAAAATTATTCGTAGCTCATGGTGAAGTACGCGTTGGCGCTGACTTTACCTGACTGCACTGGGTTCGTGTCTTTCACCCAGTTGGAGCCCGGAACGTATGCAACGCGGTAGAACAGCTTGCCGGAACCGGCGGTGAGATTGGCTTTCTGCGTATTATTAGCAGGCTGGCCGACCATAATACGAGAAGATTCGGTAGGGGCATTATTATACAAGGCAAGTGCAACGTTGGTTGCTGAGCCTGCTACGTTGGCGTCAGGTTCAATAGTACCGTTTGCAATGGCACCCATATTTTTTGACATAAAGCTTGCTGAAGCAGTCTTTAATGTTCCTGGGCAGTTGGTGAGCAGCAGTTCAAAATTCTTAGAGCCGACACCGGTATCGACGGTGGTTGATTCAACATCAGATTTTTTAACAACCGGTAAGGTAATAGTAATATTATTTTGTGATTCGCCATTGGCGGTGGAAATATTACACGTTGTGTCTGTTACCGCACCGTCAAAGGTGATTAAACCGATATCGGTGTCTGCTATTGCTGAAAAAGAACCCATTGCAAACAAAGTTACAGCTGAAGCTAATAACGTTTTTTTTAACATAATTTAAATTCCATTTAAAAACATTGTGCAGATTTAATTTAAGCAAAATGATGATAGGGATCTATGAATGGGTTGGGTATTTAAAATTGCTAAAAGCCATTATTAGAAAAATTGAATGTTTGATAAGTTATTGAAAATGATCTTTAAATTTGTTTTGAATGAACGGAGAGAGACGATTTTTATTGCAGCCAAATTATATTGCATTGTTTAGATTATAAATGGCAAAGATCATTCCTTTAATTATATCATTCAGAATAATGTTTTTTTTAAACCAAGAGAAACGCTGAGAAAGGAGAAAATAGGGGAAATAAATAGAGGAGAGGCTATGTATACAAAAAAAGGATGTTTTCTTTACCTTTGAGGAGCGGAACCTGAAGGCTCCGCTCCTGGCGGCATCAGGCAACCTGCACCGGAATTGCCTTCGCGGTGCGTTTCATCTCGTTGTCGCCTTCAAAATAGGCGACTTTAGGCTGCCAGCGGCGCGCCTCTTCGTCGGACATCATGACGAAGCTCGCGATGATCACAATATCCCCTACGTCTGCACAGTGCGCGGCGGCACCGTTAACGGAGATGATCTTAGACCCGCGCTCTGCGGCAATCGCGTAGGTGGAGAAGCGTTTGCCGTTGTTCACGTTCCAGATATCAATCGCTTCGTTTTCAAGAATACCCGCCGCGTCGAGAAAATCCTGATCGATCGCGCAGGAGCCTTCATAGTGCAGGTCGGCCTGCGTGACTTTCACACGGTGAAGCTTACCTTGCAGCATTTTGCGAATCATTACGTGTACCTTTAATCATGCGTTAACCCCTCCTGTAAGAGGGGAGGGTAAGAAGGTTATGCCAGTTCAACCACTTTGTTGTCGATAAGGCGCGCCTGGCCGAGCCATGCAGCCACCAGAATAACCGCGCGCTTGCTGGCGTCGGTTAACTCAAGCAGCGTGTCAGCATCACGGATTTGAATATCGTCAGCGCGGAAGCCTTTATCGTTCAGCGCTTGCTCAGCCAGGGCCACGATCTCTTCGGCGGTCAACTCTTTCGCCGACAGTTGCTCTGCCATGCTATTCATGACTTTGCTTAATCCTGGGGCAATCTTACGCTGGTCAGCGGTCAGATAACCGTTACGGGAGCTGAGCGCCAGACCGTCTTTGGCGCGTACAATCGGCACGCCCACGATCTCGATATCATAACCCATGTCGGCAACCATCTTACGGATCAGCGCCAGCTGCTGGAAATCTTTCTCACCAAAGCAGGCTACGTCCGGCTGCACCAGGTTGAACAGCTTGCTGACGATAGTGGATACGCCGCGGAAGTGGCCTGGACGGCTGGCCCCTTCGAGCATGGTCGAAATGCCCGGGACATCAACGTACGTGGACTCTTCCGTACCCTGAGGGTAGACATCTGCAGGTGCCGGCGCAAAGACGAAGTCCGCATGGCGCTTTTTCAGCTTCTCGCAATCTTCCTGCAGCGTACGAGGATAGCGCGCCAGGTCGTCCGCGCGGTCAAACTGCATCGGATTAACGAAGATACTGACCACCACGATATCTGCACGGGCTTTCGCTTCGTCGACCAGTTTCATATGGCCGTCATGCAGGTTACCCATGGTCGGGACCAGTGCGATACGTTTACCTTCCTGTCGTGCACGGCGAATATGCTGGCGAAGCAGCGGCAGGGTTTCAATGATTAGCACAACGAGACTCCTTAATGGAAACTGTGTTCTTCACCCGGGTAAACACCGGATTCGACGTCGGCAATATACTGCCTGACCGCGGCGCGCATGTCGCCCGCTTCAGTAAGGAAATTTTTGGCGAATTTCGGGATATGGCCGCCGGTGATGCCAAAGGCGTCGTGCATCACCAGAATCTGACCGTCGGTCACGTTGCCAGCCCCAATCCCGATGACCGGAATAGACAGCGCGTCGGTGATGCGTTTTGCCAGCTCAACCGGTACACATTCCAGCACCAGCAGCTGTGCGCCCGCCGCTTCCAGCGCGAGGGCATCGTCAAACAGCGCCTGCGCGGCATCACCGCGGCCCTGCACCTTGTAACCGCCAAAGATATTGACGGACTGTGGTGTGAGGCCCAAATGTCCGCACACCGGCACGGCGCGTTCGGTGAGCATTCTTACCGTCTCCACCAGCCAGGCGCCGCCTTCGATTTTGACCATATTAGCACCGGCGCGCATCACGGCCGCCGCATTGTCGAAAGCCTGCTCCGGCGTGGCGTAGGCCATAAACGGCAGATCGGAAAGCAGAAGGCAGGCAGGTGCACCACGGCGCACGGCTCGGGTGTGGTAAGCAATATCCTCGACCGTGACCGGCAGGGTAGAGTCATGTCCTTGTACCGTCATCCCTAACGAGTCCCCGACCAGCATGACGTTGATCCCCTCTTCGGCAAACAGTTTGGCGAAGCTGTAGTCATATGCGGTGATGGTGGCGAAGCGTCTCTTTTCCTGTTTGCATTTCTGCAGTAAGGAGATGGTGGTTGGTTTCATACTGTTTCCTGATAACCCAAAGCGAATCTTTGCGCATTCTAACAGTAACATTCGAGGGAACAATGATTTTAGGTCGTCTATTAGCCACAATTATTTTGTGGCTAATGCGCGGGGGCACAGGCTTACCAGCGAGCGGGTTTTTCTGCGTGGAGGTTGTCCAGGATCTCCCTGAGCGGGATGCCGTCCGGGAAAGTGAGATCGGGGGCGACTTCAAACAGCGGCCAGAGCATAAATCCGCGATTTTTCATGTCGTAATGCGGCACCGTCAGGCGTGAAGTGTTAATCACCTCATTACCAAACAGCATGATGTCGAGGTCAAGGGTACGTGGCCCCCAGCGCTCTGCTTTACGCACGCGACCCTGTTGCAGCTCAATGCGCTGGGTGTTATCAAGCAACGTTTCGGCATCCAGTACGGTGTCCAGCACCACGGCGGCATTCAGGTAATCAGGCTGAACCTGCGGGCCGAGCGGCGGTGTACGGTAAAACGAGGAGATCGCCACAATGCGGCTCTGGGGGATCTCACCCAGCGCCTGAACGGCAGCATTAACCTGCTCCAGAGGAGAGGCCAGATTGCTGCCGATAGCGATATACGCGAGGGTCATGCCGTGCCTTCGCGACGCGGTGCGCGCTTGCGCGGACGACGGTGACGACGACGCGGCGCCGGCTCTTCATCAAGGCCAGTGAGCATATCTTTCTGCTCCGGCGGTGCGGAGACCTGGAACTCGGCCCACCACTGCGCCAGACGCTGCAACTCCTGGTTGCGTTCAATTTCAGCACGCAGAGAGAGCAGATCAAAGGCCGCGCGGAACTTAGGATGCTCCATCAGCTTCCAGGCGCGTTTGCCCTGACGACGGGACATACGCAGCTGAAGCTGCCAGATATCACGCACCAGCGTGGTAATACGTTTCGGAATGGCCAGCGTACGGCAGCCTTCGTCCAGTACGTCGTTTGCCGCCAGAGCGAAAGCGTCATAATAGGCGAGGCCGCTTTCCTGGGTAATACGCTGAGCCGTTTCCAGCAGCGGATACCAGAACATCGCCGCAAACAGGAACGCCGGGTTCACACGCATATCGTTGCGGATACGGGTGTCGGTATTCTTCAGGACCTGCGCAATCATGCGTTCCATTGGGCTGTCACCATTTTCGGTGAAGTAGCGGGTAATGGACGGGAATAACGGCTGGAAAAGGTTGTATTCGCGCAGCAAGTTATAGGTGGCAAATCCGTGACCGGCTTGCAGCAGTTTGAGCGCTTCTTCGAACAGGCGGGCTGGCGGTACGTCATTGATAAGCGTCGCCAGACGCGGGATCGGTTCTGCCGTCTCCGGGCTGATGCGCATATCCAGCTTGGCGGCGAAACGCACGGCGCGCAGCATCCGCACCGGATCTTCGCGATACCGGGTTTCCGGCGTGCCGATCAGGCGAATCAGGCCCTCTTTCAGATCCTGCATGCCGCCGACGTAATCACGCACGGTGAAATCCGCCACGCTGTAGTAAAGGCTGTTGATGGTGAAATCGCGACGCTGGGCATCTTCTTCGATCGAACCGAAGATGTTGTCGCGCAGCAGCATACCGTTCTGGCCGCGCTGGGAAGTTGTGCGATCGGATGCGCCCGCTTCGTGGTGACCACGGAACGTCGCCACCTCAATAATTTCCGGCCCAAACATGACGTGTGCCAGACGGAAACGGCGGCCAACGAGACGGCAATTGCGGAATAATTTACGCACCTGTTCGGGCGTGGCGCTGGTCGTCACGTCGAAATCTTTGGGTTTTTTGCCCAGCAGTAAATCACGTACTCCACCGCCAACGAGATAGGCCTCGTAGCCCGCTTTATTCAGACGATAGAGCACCTTGAGGGCATTTTCACTGATATCTTTGCGGGAAATATTGTGCTGCTCACGCGGGATAACCGACATCTGTGGTTGCGCAATAGCGTCATTCGCCATGCTCTCTTCGCGGCTTAGCACTTTACGGCAAAAATTAGCGACTCGGGTAAAAATGGTACACCTCGTAGTGTGTTTTGTTATGAAAAAAGCGGCTAATCATAGCTCAGCGCAACGCATTTGAGAATGCTGGATTTTTGGCACACTCGTGAGCGACCAGGTGGCAACGGCCAGTTTCAGCAATTCGTCAATGGAAAGATCCTGCCATTCGTTGGTTACATTCTGGTTGAGAAATCGTAACGCGTCGATCAAAACGGGGCGCGGATCGCCATCTGGCAGGGCGGGGGCGTGGTTTTGCTTCGACAGCTTATCGCCCCGCTCGTTGACGGCCAGCGGCAGATGAATGTAATCCGGTGCCGTCCAGCCAAACTGGTGATACAACGCTATTTGCCGCACCGTAGGTTCAACCAGATCGGCTCCGCGCACAATTTCGGTGACGCCCTGAAAGTGGTCATCCACCACCACCGCCAGGTTATAGGCAAACAGCCCGTCACGGCGGTGGATAATAAAATCCTCTCGCGCCAGCCGTTCATCCGCATGAATGTCGCCAGAGAGCAGGTCGTTAAAGTGGAGCACAGGGGCACGCTGGATCAGGCGAACGGCGGCGTTTTCCGGGCCGTGGTTGAACGTGCGGCAGTGGCCGTCATAGACGCCCCCCACGCTCTGTATGCGCGCGCGGGTACAGGTGCAGTTATATGAGAGCCCTTGCTCAGCGAGCCAGGCCAGACGTTCCCGGTAGGCGTCGTGACGTGTTGATTGCCAGACAACGTCGCCGTCCCAGTGAAGACCGTAATGTTCCAGCTGACGCAGAATGGTGTCTGCTGCACCGGGAACTTCACGTGGAGGATCAATATCTTCAATGCGGACGAGCCATTTACCCAGGCGTGCGCGAGCCTGCAGGTAGCTGCCGAGAGCGGCAATTAACGAGCCGAAATGTAATTCACCGGAGGGGGATGGCGCGAAGCGCCCGATATAGTGAGATTCAGACATATCAACAGTAATAAGGCGGGAGAGACTCCCGCCTTTGGAGTGGGTAAACAGGACCGGGATTAACCCGCCATCTGTTTTTCGCGGATTTCTGCCAGCGTTTTACAGTCGATGCACAGATCGGCGGTCGGGCGCGCTTCCAGGCGACGAATGCCAATTTCAACACCACAGGATTCGCAGTAGCCAAAATCTTCGTCCTCGACCTTCTTCAGCGTTTTTTCGATCTTTTTGATCAGTTTGCGCTCGCGGTCACGGTTACGCAGTTCAAGGCTGAACTCTTCTTCCTGAGCGGCACGGTCTACCGGATCCGGGAAGTTAGCCGCTTCATCCTGCATATGACTAACGGTGCGATCGACTTCATCCCTGAGTTGATTACGCCATGCTTCAAGAATACGCTTGAAGTGCGACAGCTGGGCTTCATTCATATACTCTTCGCCCGGTTTCTCTTGATACGGCTCCACCCCAGCGATGGCGAGAATACTCAGGGACGATGTTTTACGGTTTTGCCCTTCTTGCATGTTGCTTCTCCTTAACACGCACTATCGATCCCCGTGTTGGGGGAAAAATCAGGTCGCTATAAATAGCAGATGCTTTTCCGTATGGCAATTATCTAAACGTAACACTTGACAAGCCTGTGAGGAAAAGCGTATTTGCGCACGCGGCCAGAACACTTATTCATCAATCGTCTATTCCCTTATAAGACAATGGGAAGAGAGGATCTCAGAGTCATATTATCGGCAGAAAGTTCCGCTTTATAAGCCAAAACCTCTACCCCCTGCTTTTGTGCCTCATTCAACAATTGCGCGTATTTAAGATCAATATGGCGGGCTGGAGAAAACCGTTCAATGGCTGAGTGCAAAACCGCAAACAGCAGTACGGCGCGTTTGCCCGCCGCCGCAACACTCATCAGCTCCCGCAGATGCTTTTGTCCCCGTAGCGTGACTGCATCCGGGAAATAGCCATTTTCCTGATCCGCTAACGTGACTGATTTGACTTCAATATAGCACTCGGGACGGTCTTCCGCCTGTAACATAAAGTCAATTCTGCTGCCTTCATCGCCATATTTCACTTCAGATTTATGGGTGCCATAACCCACCAGTTCGGGAAGGGTTCCGTTAGTCAGAGCCTCCTTAACTAATTGATTCGCGCGCAGGGTGTTAACGCAAATAAAAGCCCCTTGTTGGGTTTGCGTCATTTCCCAGGTGTGAGGATATTTGCGTTTAGTATTTTCTGAAGTGGAATACCAGACCGTGTCACCCGGTGTCGCACATCCCGTCATTGCCCCGGTGTTGGGGCAGTGCAGCGTTAACGGCTCCCCTTCAGGGGTGACGACATCAGCGAGAAAACGCTTGTAGCGTTGAATAAGCGTGGCGTGTTGCAGTGCAGGACTAAACTTCATCAGAATTCCTTAGGGTATCGCCCAGCGTCCAGCGCTGGAGCGGCGTATAGCGGGTGCGTCCTTGTGAAAAAACAGATTCGTACAGCGCGAAAGAGGTCACCGGAAAGGCCCAGTGAAAGCCCGGTGGCGGGATAGCAACGGCCTGACCGGCATCGCGCAGTAGCGTAATGTGAGGATGAAACGGCTGCGGGCTCTGGTAACAGCCGCTGCGCGCCGCCTGGGCGCGCAGCATATTCGCAAGCTGTAATAATCCGCGCGGCGGCTGGCGCGTGCCCAGCCAGACGACGCGGGAGCGGAGCCACTGCCCCGCATCGTCAAGGGTCAGCGTAAATCCCGGCTGGGAAATCCGACCGGCCATCGCCGCCAGGGCGCGCTGTTTCTCGCCGCTGACGTCGCCCAGAAAAGCCAGCGTCAGGTGGAGGTTTGCCGCAGCAACCGGGCGGCCCGCTTCGGGCGGGAAGTGTTCGGCGCGCCAGCGAACAATTTGCCGTTGGATCGGCGCGGGCAGCTCAATGGCGAAAAACAGTCGTTTCGACTCAGACATACAGGGGACTCGGTAATGATATGCGCCGATGCTACAATGTACGCCGACTAATGTTAACCCTCTGGAGCTGTTAGTGTCCTCATTGCCGGTCGCCGTCGTCCTTCCTGAACTGCTCGCTGCCTTGCAGGATGCCCCGCAGGTTTTACTTAACGCCCCTACGGGTGCCGGTAAATCCACCTGGCTACCGCTGCACATTCTCAACGCAGGCATTATCAGCGGGAAGATTATCCTGCTGGAGCCGCGCAGGCTGGCTGCGCGCAACGTGGCGCAGCGCCTGGCGGAACTGCTGAATGAAAAACCGGGCGAGACGGTAGGCTACCGTATGCGCGCCGAAACCTGCGTCGGCCCGTCCACGCGGCTTGAAGTGGTGACCGAAGGGATCCTCACCCGTATGCTGCAAAACGATCCGGAACTGTCCGGCATCGGGCTGGTGATTCTGGATGAGTTCCACGAGCGCAGCCTGCAGGCGGATCTGGCGCTGGCGCTGTTGCTGGACGTCCAGCAGGGGTTACGGGACGATCTCCGACTGCTCATCATGTCGGCCACGCTGGATAACGAGCGGCTACAGCAGACGTTACCGGATGCGCCGGTCATCACCTCCGAAGGGCGCGCGTTTCCGGTTGAACGCCGCTATCAGCCGCTTCCTGCCCATCAGCGTTTCGATGAAGCGGTGGCGATCGCCACGGCTGACTTGCTTCGTCAGGAATCCGGTTCGCTGCTGCTGTTTTTGCCGGGCGTTGGCGAAATCCAGCGGGTGCAGGAGCAGCTTGCCGCCCGGGTGGGCAGCGACGTATTGCTCTGCCCGCTCTACGGCGCACTGTCGTTGAGTGACCAGCGCAAGGCCATCCTTCCCGCGCCGACGGGGCAGCGTAAAGTGGTACTGGCCACCAATATTGCCGAAACCAGTCTGACCATTGAAGGCATTCGCCTGGTGGTGGACAGCGCCCAGGAGAGAGTAGCCAGTTTTGACCCGCGCACCGGGCTGACAAAGCTGCTGACGCAACGCATCAGCCAGGCGTCGATGGTTCAGCAAGCTGGCCGTGCCGGGCGTCTTGAGCCAGGCATCTGTGTGCATCTCATCAGTGCAGAACAGGCCGAACGCGCGGCTGTGCAGAGCACGCCAGAAATTTTACAAAGCGATCTTTCGGGGCTGATCATGGAACTGTTGCAGTGGGGTTGCCCCGCTCCCGCGCAGTTAACCTGGCTCAATGCACCTCCCGCGGTAAACCTGGCGGCGGCGCGCGCGTTGCTGACCCAGCTAGGGGCGCTGGACGGCGAAAGGCTATCATCACGTGGGCAGAAAATGGCCGCGCTGGGTAACGATCCCCGGCTGGCGGGGATGCTGGTGGCCGCGCAGGGGGATGATGAAATTGCTACGGCGGCGAAACTGGCGGCTATCCTTGAGGAGCCGCCTCGTGGTGCAAATTGCGATCTGGCGCAGGCCTTTTCACGTAATCAGGGGAACTGGCAGCAGCGCGCGCAGCAGCTCTGTAAACGGCTTAACAGTCGTGGTGGTACGCCGGACGCTGACAGCATTGCGCCTCTCCTGGCGCAGGCATTTGCCGACAGGATTGCGCGTCGTCGCGGGCTGGATGGACGCTACCAGCTGGCAAACGGCATGGGGGCTATGCTGGACAGCGATGACGCCCTGACGCGCCATGAATGGCTGATTGCGCCGCTCTTGCTGCAGGGTAGCCACTCGCCCGATGCCCGAATTTTGCAGGCCGTGGCTGTGGATATCGATGCCCTCACGCGCGCCTGTCCGCAGTTGCTTCAGCAGTCCGACATCGTCGAGTGGGATGATGCGCAGGGTACCCTGAAGGCATTTCGTCGTAGCCAGATAGGTAAACTGACCCTGGCGACGAAGCCGCTGGCAAAGCCATCGGAAGAGGAGTTGCACCAGGCGATGCTAAACGGTATTCGCGAAAAAGGTTTAGGTGTTCTGAACTGGACCCCGGAGGCCGAACAGTACCGTATTCGTCTGCACTGCGCCGCGCGCTGGTTGCCCGAGTATGCCTGGCCGGCGGTGGATGATGACACGTTACTTGCGTCGCTGGAAACCTGGCTCCTGCCGCAAATGAGCGGTGTACACTCGCTGCGGGCGTTAAAAGCGCTTGATGTTAAGGTCGCGTTACAGAATTTACTCGACTGGTCGTTACGTCAACGTCTGGATAGTGAACTGCCAGGGCATTACACTGTGCCGACCGGCAGCCGGATTGCCATTCGTTATCACGAGGATAATCCACCGGCGCTGGCGGTACGGATGCAGGAGATGTTTGGCGAGGCGACCACGCCATCCATTGCCGAAGGGCGCGTGGCCGTGGTGCTTGAGTTGTTGTCACCTGCGCATCGCCCGCTGCAGATTACCCGCGATCTGGGCGCATTCTGGGCGGGGAGCTACCGTGAAGTGCAAAAAGAGATGAAAGGGCGTTATCCCAAACATGTCTGGCCGGACGATCCGGCGAATACGGCACCGACACGGCGGACGAAGAAATATTCGTAAAGGGGAGTGCGGCCTGATGCCCTCACCCCGACCCTCTCCCACAGGGAGAGGGAGAAAAGCAATTTTGAGAGATTTCTTCTTTCACAGGTCAGTGGAAGAAATGAGAATCGGGCCTTTGCGCCTGAACGTTGCGGAGAAAAAGCATGGCGGGGAATGACCGCGAGCCAATTGGGCGTAAGGGAAAACCAACGCGTCCGGCCAAAGAAAAGGTGAGCCGTCGTCGCCTCAGAGATGAGGATTATGACGATGACTATGAAGACGATTATGAGGATGAAGAACCGATGCCGCGTAAAGGAAAAGGCAAAGGGCGTAAGCCTCGGGGTAAACGCGGCTGGTTCTGGCTGCTGCTGAAGCTGTTCATTGTTTTTGTTGTACTGATGGCGATCTACGGCGTTTATCTGGATCAGAAGATCCGCAGCCGTATCGACGGAAAAGTCTGGCAATTGCCTGCGGCAGTGTATGGCCGCATGGTGAACCTTGAGCCTGACATGTCGATCAGTAAGAACGAGATGGTGAAACTGCTGGAGGCCACCCAGTATCGTCAGGTGTCGAAAATGACGCGTCCTGGCGAATTTACCGTGCAGGCGAAAAGCATTGAGATGATCCGTCGTCCGTTCGATTTCCCGGACAGCAAAGAGGGGCAGGTGCGTGCGCGTCTGACCTTTGACGGCGATCGTCTGGAAACCATCGAGAACATGGATAACAACCGCCAGTTCGGTTTCTTCCGTCTCGATCCGCGTCTTATCACCATGCTCTCTTCGGCGAATGGTGAACAGCGTCTGTTCGTCGCCCGTAACGGTTTCCCGGACCTGCTGGTGGACACGCTGCTGGCAACCGAAGACCGTCACTTCTATGAGCACGATGGCATCAGCCTCTACTCCATTGGTCGTGCGGTGCTGGCCAACCTGACGGCGGGCCGTACGGTACAGGGGGCAAGTACGCTTACCCAGCAGCTGGTGAAGAACCTGTTCCTCTCCAGCGAGCGCTCTTACTGGCGTAAAGCCAACGAAGCGTACATGGCCGTGCTGATGGATGCGCGTTACAGCAAGGATCGTATCCTTGAGCTGTATATGAACGAGGTCTATCTCGGTCAGAGCGGTGATAACGAAATCCGCGGTTTCCCGCTGGCGAGCCTGTACTACTTTGGCCGTCCGGTGGAAGAGCTGAGCCTGGACCAGCAGGCGCTGCTGGTGGGTATGGTGAAAGGGGCGTCCATCTATAACCCGTGGCGTAACCCGAAACTGGCGCTGGAGCGTCGTAACCTCGTGTTGCGTCTGCTGCAACAACAGCAGGTGATTGACCAGGAGCTGTACGACATGCTGAGCGCACGTCCGCTTGGCGTGCAGCCGCGCGGCGGTGTGATTTCGCCTCAGCCTGCGTTTATGCAGCTGGTGCGTCAGGAGCTGCAGAGCAAGCTCGGTGATAAAGTGAAAGATCTCTCCGGCGTGAAGATCTTTACCACCTTTGACTCCGTGGCGCAGGATGCGGCAGAAAAAGCAGCCGTTGAGGGCATTCCGGCGCTGAAGAAACAGCGTAAGCTGAGCGATCTGGAAACCGCGATGGTGGTGGTTGACCGTAACACGGGTGAAGTCCGTGCGATGGTGGGCGGGGCTGAGCCGCAGTTTGCAGGCTACAACCGTGCTATGCAGGCGCGTCGTTCGATCGGTTCACTGGCGAAGCCAGCAACCTATCTCACTGCCCTGAGCCAGCCAAATCTGTATCGCCTGAATACCTGGATTGCCGACGCGCCGATCTCCCTGCGTCAGCCTAACGGCCAGGTCTGGTCACCGCAGAACGATGATAAACAGTTCAGCGGCCAGGTAATGCTGGTGGATGCGTTGACCCGCTCCATGAACGTGCCGACGGTAAACCTGGGGATGGCACTGGGTCTGCCGGCGATTGTCGACACCTGGCAGAAACTGGGCGTCGCCAAAGATCAGCTGCACCCTGTACCAGCCATGATCCTGGGGGCGTTAAACCTGACGCCAATCGAAGTGGCACAGGCGTTCCAGACCATTGCCAGCGGTGGTAACCGTGCACCGCTGTCAGCCCTGCGCTCGGTGATTGCCGAAGATGGCTCCGTGCTGTATCAGAGCTTCCCGCAGGCGGAACGCGCCGTTCCGGCGCAGGCAGCCTACATGACGCTGTGGACGATGCAGCAGGTTGTGCAGCGTGGTACCGGCCGTCAGTTGGGGGCGAAGTATCCGGGCCTGCATCTGGCGGGCAAAACCGGGACGACCAACAACAACGTCGATACCTGGTTTGCCGGTATCGATGGTCGTGAAGTGGTGATCACCTGGGTGGGCCGCGACAACAACCAGCCAACCAAACTGTATGGTGCGAGCGGGGCGATGTCGATTTACCAGCGTTATCTGGCGAATCAGTCTCCGGTGCCGCTAAACCTGGTTGCGCCGGAGGATATCGTGGATATGGGCGTGGACAGTTCCGGAAACTTTGTCTGTGGCGGCGGTATGCGTACCTTGCCTGTCTGGACAACGAACCCGGATTCCCTGTGCCAGCAGAGCCAGCCAGAGCAGCCGACGGGCAACCCGTTCGACCAGTCTTCTCAGCCTCAGCAGCCGCAGCAACAACAACAGCCGCAGCAGCAGAACGAGAAGAAAGACAGCGACGGTGTCGCGGGCTGGATTAGAGATATGTTCGGCGGTAACTAACCGTTCAAGGTCCCCCCGAAAGGGGGGATTTTTTTACCCGTTTTCCCCATTTTATTAAACCTTCGTTTTCTCCTGGTTATTTCTTAAACCCTTAATTCTCGTAGGGCCGCTTCCTGCTTGCTATGCAGCCAACGTTTCGCCTATTATGCTGCGGTCATAATAATAATTCTCGTTTACGTTATCATTCACTTTTCTATCAGAGATACACCATGGCGCTTTCCAATACTGCTCAGCCAATTAACACGTCGCTGCGTAAAATCGCAGTTGTCGTAGCCACAGCGGTTGCCGGCATGTCTGCTTATACCCATGCTGCCGAAACCCCGAAAAAAGAAGAAACCATCACTGTCACTGCCGCTCCGGCTGCACAGGAAAGTGCCTGGGGGCCAGCACCAACGATTGCGGCGAAACGTACCGCAACGGCAACCAAGACCGATACACCTATAGAAAAGACGCCGCAGTCGATTTCCGTCGTCACGCGTGAAGAAATTGACATGAAGCAGCCGGGAACGGTGAAGCAAGCGCTGGCGTATACGCCGAGCGTTTTTGCCACCCGCGGCGCCTCAACGACATATGATGTGGTGTCGATTCGTGGTTTCACCACTTCCAGCACCGTGAATACCAACCAGTATCTCGATGGGATGAAGCTGCAGGGCGATAACTATTCTGAAGCGTCCATGGATCCGTACTTCCTTGAGCGCGTGGAGCTGCTGCGTGGCCCAACATCTGTACTGTACGGCAAAAGCCATCCGGGCGGTGTTGTGAGCATGGTCAGCAAGCGACCGACCACTGAGCCGCTGAAAGAAATTCAGTTCAAGATGGGCACCGATAACCTGTGGCAGACCGGGTTTGATTTCAGCGATGCAATTGATGATGACGGCGTGTGGTCATACCGCCTGACCGGTCTGGGACGTAGTGAAAATGCGCAGCAGGAGATGGCCAAATCCACCCGCTATGCCATTGCACCGGCTTTCAGCTGGCGTCCTGACGATAAAACCGATTTCACTTTCCTGAGCAACTTCCAGAGCGATCCGGATGCGGGCTATTACGGCTGGCTGCCGCGGGAAGGTACCGTTGTGCCTTACTATGATGCCAACGGTAAAGCGCACAAGCTGCCGACCAATTTCAACGAAGGGGAAGAGGATAATAAGATCGCCCGTCGCCAGAAAATGGTGGGATACAGCTTCTCGCATGCGTTTGATGACACCTTTACCCTGCGTCAAAACCTGCGCTACACCAAAATCAACACGCTGTATCGTTCCGTCTACGGCAACGGCTATATTGCCCCGGCGCAAATCAGCCGCGCGTATGTACGTTCAGACGAAGATCTCAACTCGTTCACCGTGGATACTCAGCTTCAGTCAAAATTCGCGACCGGCGCTGTGGATCATACCCTCTTAACCGGGGTCGATTACCTTCGTATGCGTAATGACATCAACGCAGACTACGGTACTGCCGATCCGATCAGCATGACAAAGCCTGCGTACGGCAATCCGAACGTCGATGTTTACTACCTGTACAAAGTGCTTAATCGTCAGGAACAAACTGGTCTGTACGCTCAGGATCAGGCTGAGTGGGATAAGTGGGTACTGACAATGGGTGGCCGCTATGATTTTGCGAAAACCTCTGCGCTGACCCGTACTACCGGTACTACCGCGGAAATTAACGATCAGGCATTCACCTGGCGTGGCGGGATTAACTACCTGTTCGACAACGGTATCACGCCGTACTTCAGCTATAGCGAATCATTCGAACCGATTTCGGGTACCACTCAGGGCGGAAAACCGTTCGATCCGGCACGCGGCAAGCAGTATGAAGCCGGTGTGAAATACGTACCGAAAGATCTGCCTGTTGTGGTCACGGCAGCGGTGTATCAGCTGACCAAAAACAATAATCTGACGGCCGATCCGGCCAACCCGACCAGCGGCTTCAGCGTACAAGGGGGCGAAATTCGTTCCCGTGGTGTTGAGCTGGAAGCGAAAGCGGCGGTATCAGCCAATGTGAACGTGACGGCCTCGTACAGCTTCACCGATGCGAAATACACTCACGATACCTGGTTTGAAGGCCGCCGCCCGGCGGAAGTGCCACGTAACATGGCCTCTCTGTGGGCGGATTACACCTTCCACGAGACGGCACTGAGCGGTCTGACGCTGGGGGCGGGTGCGCGCTATATCGGCAACACCGTTTCCTACTACTCCTCAACGTCTCCGAAAGCCTACGAATCGTTTAACGTCGCGGGTTACGCGCTGGCGGACGCGACGGTGAAATACGATCTGGCGCGTTTTGGGCTGCCAGGCTCTTCAGTTGGCGTTAACGTGAACAATATCTTTGACCGCGAGTACGTTTCCAGCTGCTATAGCGAATACGCATGCTACTGGGGAGCAGGACGTCAGGTTGTGGCTACCGCGACCTTCCGCTTCTAATCTCTCTTCGGGCACGGTTCGCCGTGCCCTTTTTATTTAAGTTGGCTGATATGCAGGATAATAAAACGCAATCCGATACCACCTTTACGCTCAATCAACTCTCCTTTCGTGTTCCCGGGCGCACCTTGCTGCATCCGCTCTCGTTGACGTTCCCCGCAGGTAAAGTTACCGGCCTGATTGGTCACAATGGTTCCGGTAAATCGACGTTACTTAAAATGCTGGGCCGTCATCAGCCGCCTTCTGAAGGGGATATTTTGCTGGACGAACAGCCTCTGGAGAGCTGGAGCAGTAAAGCCTTTGCGCGCAAAGTCGCCTATCTGCCGCAGCAATTGCCTCAGGCAGAAGGGATGACGGTGCGTGAGCTGGTGGCAATCGGGCGTTATCCGTGGCATGGCGCACTCGGGCGCTTCGGTGTCGCCGACAGAGAGAAAGTGGAAGAGGCGATTGCGCTGGTGGGATTAAAGCCGCTGGCGCACCGTCTGGTCGACAGCCTTTCCGGGGGCGAACGTCAGCGCGCGTGGATTGCGATGCTGGTCGCGCAGGACAGCCGCTGCCTGCTGCTCGACGAACCCACTTCCGCACTGGATATCGCTCATCAGGTTGATGTTCTCGCGCTGGTTCATCGCCTGAGCCAGCAGCGTGGCCTGACGGTTATTGCGGTGCTGCACGATATCAACATGGCGGCGCGCTACTGCGATTATCTTGTCGCCCTTCGCGGCGGGGAGATGATTGCCGAGGGTTCGCCGTCTGAACTGATGCGGAGCGAAACGCTGGAACACATCTACGGTATTCCTATGGGGATCCTGCCTCATCCAGGCGGGGCTGCTCCGGTGAGCTTTGTTTACTGATGCTGAATTCTACCTTGTTGAGCCGCCGTCGCCTGCTGACGGCCATGGCACTTTCACCGCTGCTGTTAAAGATGAACCTCGCGCGGGCTGCTGCCGTCGATCCGCACCGTATTGTGGCGCTGGAGTGGCTGCCTGTTGAACTGATGATGGCGCTGGGCGTCACGCCGTATGGCGTGGCCGATATTCCCAACTACCGGCTGTGGGTGAACGAGCCGGCGCTACCCGATTCGGTCATTGATATTGGTCTGCGAACAGAGCCTAACCTTGAGCTGCTGACGCAGATGAAGCCGTCATTTCTGTTCTGGTCCGCGGGTTATGGCCCGTCAGAAGAGACAATGGCGCGTATTGCCCCTGGGCGGGGGTTCTCCTTCAGTGACGGTAAAAAACCGCTGACGATGGCGAAAAACTCCATCATCGAGATGGCGCATTTCCTCAACCGTGAGGCGGAAGCCAAACAACATTTCGCTGAGTTTGATGCTCTGATTGACGCCCTGAAGCCGCGTTTTGCCCATCGCGGAGACCGTCCGCTGCTGATGGTGACGCTGCTGGATGCGCGCCATATGCTGGTCTTCGGCAAAAACTGTCTGTTCCAGGAAGTGCTCGATAGCTTTGGCATTCCTAATGCCTGGGAAGGGGAGATGACCTTCTGGGGCAGCACCGCCGTCGGTATCGACCGTCTGGCGGCGTTCCGCGATGTGGACGTATTGTGCTTCGATCACGGCAACGAGCGTGAAATGCAGGCGCTGATGGCGACACCGTTGTGGCAGGCGATGCCGTTCGTGCGTGAGCAACGCTTTACGCGTGCACCGGCGGTCTGGTTCTACGGCGCGACGCTGTCGGCCATGCACTTCGCCCGGGTGCTGGATAACGCGCTGGGGGGAAAAGCATGAGTACGCGTATTGCCCGTTTCCCGGCGCTGTTGCTGGCTCTGATTTTCCTGACCGCGCTGGCTTTGACCTGGTTTAACCTCTCGACCGCCTTACCGCGCGGGCAGTGGAGCGCGGCCCTGGCTGCGCCGGATATCGATAATATTCAGCAAATGCTGTTCTACTACAGCCTGCTGCCGCGTCTGGCGATTTCGCTGCTGGTCGGGGCCGGGTTAGGGCTGGTGGGCGTCCTGTTCCAGCAGGTTTTGCGTAACCCGCTGGCCGAGCCTACAACGCTTGGCGTCGCGACAGGTGCCCAGCTTGGGATCACGGTGACCACGCTGTGGGCACTGCCTGGGGCGTTAACCTCGCAGTTTGCCGCGCTTGCGGGCGCGTGCGTGGTAGGCGCGCTGGTCTTCGGCGTGGCGTGGGGGAAACGCCTCTCGCCAGTGACGCTGATCCTCGCAGGGCTGGTGGTGAGCCTCTACTGTGGGGCAATCAACCAGCTGCTGGTGCTGTTTCATCACGATCAGCTGCAAAGCATGTTCCTGTGGAGTACCGGCACGCTGACCCAGACCGACTGGAGTAGTGTGCAGCGCCTGTGGCCGCAGCTTGTTGGCGGCGCCATGTTGACGCTGCTGCTGTTACGTCCGCTGACGCTGATGGGGCTGGATGACGGCGTAGCCCGTAATCTGGGGCTGGCGCTCTCCCTGGCGCGTCTGGCGGCGCTGACGCTGGCGATTGTCCTCAGCGCATTGCTGGTTAATGCGGTTGGGATTATCGGCTTTATCGGGCTGTTTGCCCCGCTGCTGGCAAAAATGCTCGGTGCGCGTCGCCTGCTGGCGCGACTGCTGCTGGCCCCGCTAATTGGAGCGCTGATCCTCTGGCTTTCCGATCAAATCATTCTCTGGCTGGCGCGTGTCTGGATGGAAGTCTCTACCGGGTCGGTAACGGCACTGGTTGGCGCGCCGCTGTTGCTGTGGCTGTTGCCACGTCTGCGCAGCATGAGCGCTCCCGCGATGGACGCGGGGGATAAAGTTTATGCCGAGCGTCAGTCGGTGCTGTGGTTCAGCCTCGCCGGGCTGGCGGTGCTGATTATCGTCTCGTTTGTGGCGCTTGCTTTCGGGCGCGATGCGACGGGCTGGCACTGGGCAACGGGCGATTTGCTCCAGGAACTGCTGCAGTGGCGCTGGCCGCGGATCCTCTCGGCGTTGATTGCCGGGGTGATGCTGGCGGTCGCGGGCTGTATTATCCAGCGCCTGACCGGCAACCCGATGGCCAGCCCGGAAGTGCTGGGTATCAGTTCGGGAGCCGCGTTTGGCGTGGTGCTGATGCTGTTCCTTGTGCCGGGAAATGCCTTTGGCTGGCTGATGCCTGCCGGAAGCATCGGGGCGGCGGTGACGCTGATGATCATTCTGATTGCGTCAGGCCGCGGCGGGTTTTCGCCTCACCGGATGCTGCTGGCCGGGATGGCGCTCAGCACCGCCTTTACCATGCTGCTGATGATGTTGCAGGCGAGCGGCGATCCGCGGATGGCGAAGATCCTGACCTGGATCTCCGGCTCAACGTACAACGCCACCGGCAGTCAGGTGGTGCATTCCGGGATCGTGATGATCGTGCTGCTGGCGATTGTGCCCCTGTGCCGCCGCTGGATGACGATCCTGCCGCTGGGGGGCGAAACCGCACGTGCGGTCGGCATGGCGTTAACGCCAACGCGCGTCGCGCTGTTACTGCTGGCGGCGTGCCTGACGGCCACGGCCACCATGACCATTGGTCCACTGAGTTTTGTTGGGTTGATGGCGCCGCATATCGCCAGAATGATGGGATTCCGTCGGACGATGCCGCATATCGTGATGTCTGCCCTGACGGGCGGGGTGATGCTGGTGGTGGCGGACTGGTGCGGAAGAATGGTGCTGTTCCCGTATCAGATCCCGGCGGGTTTGCTGTCGACCTTTATCGGCGCGCCGTATTTTATTTATCTGTTGAGAAAGCAGAGTCGGTAATAAAAGTAAACGTCAATCCTAAGATTGACGTTTTAGGGTTTGCTCCCTCTCCCGGTGGGAGAGGGACGGGGTGAGGGCATCACGCCGCACGTGCTTACAACTTCGCAAACACCTTACGCGCCGCGTCGATGGTGTTATTGATATCCTCTTCGCTGTGCGCCACGGACATAAAGCCAGCTTCAAAAGCAGACGGCGCCAGGTAGACGCCTTCTTCCAGCATCAGGTGGAAGAAACGCTTGAAGCGTTCAACGTCGCACTTCACCACGTCCTGATAGCTTGTCACGGTTTGGGCTTCCGTGAAGAAGATCCCGAACATCCCGCCCACGTGGTTTACCACCAGCGGAATACCCGCCTCTTCAGCCGCTTCCAGCAGACCGTTTGCCAGCTGCGTCGTGCGCTCAGTCAGGGTTTCGTGAATGCCCGGCTGGGAGACTTCTGTCAGGCAGGCGAAGCCCGCCGCCATGGCAATCGGGTTACCGGAGAGCGTACCCGCCTGGTAAACCGGCCCCGTTGGTGCCAGGGCTTCCATCACATCCTTGCGCCCCCCGAATGCGCCCACTGGCATACCGCCGCCAATGATTTTGCCGAGACAGGTCAGATCCGGCTCTACGCCGTAATAAGACTGGGCACCCGCGAGCGCGACGCGGAAACCGGTCATCACTTCGTCGATAATCAGCAGCGCGCCAAATTCATCGCACAGGGCGCGCAGGCCCGGCAGGAAATCGGGCTGCGGTGGAATGCAGTTCATGTTGCCTGCAACCGGCTCAACGATGATGCAGGCGATCTCCTGTGGATACTGCTCGAATGCCGCACGAACGGTGTTCAGATCGTTATAGGTGCAGGTGAGGGTGTGTTTCGCGAAATCAGCCGGTACGCCCGGGGAGTTTGGCTGGCCAAGGGTCAGTGCGCCGGAACCCGCTTTCACCAGCAGGCAGTCCGCATGGCCGTGGTAGCAGCCTTCAAACTTGATGATTTTGTCGCGACCGGTAAAGCCGCGCGCCAGACGAATAGCGCTCATGGTGGCTTCGGTACCGGAGTTCACCATACGCACCATGTCCATGGTTGGCACCAGCTCGGTCACCAGCTCCGCCATTTTGACTTCCATCTCGGTAGGCGCGCCGAAGCTCAGGCCGCGCTGGGCCGCTTCAATCACCGCATTGCGGATGGCAGGGTGGTTGTGACCCAGCACCATCGGGCCCCAGGAGCCGACGTAATCGATATAGGCCTTGCCGTCGACATCAAACAGGTACGCGCCATCAGCACGTTCAATAAACAGCGGCGTTCCGCCTACGCCGGTAAAGGCGCGAACAGGCGAGTTCACGCCGCCCGGGATAAGCTCGCGGGCTGCACTGTAGAGGTTTTCAGACTTGCTCATGGCGTCGTTCCTGGTTCGTATAAAATGATTAAGCACACTATTCTAAGTGATCCGCGGAAGGTAATGAAATTTTTGCCCCCTTTCATTGCTAAACAATTTTTAAGTATTTTTCACGGGACGACCTGACGCACTCTGGTAAAATCCCTGCGGCGATTTGTATGACGAAAAGACATGGTAATGAAAGCAGACTCTCCCTCTTTTGAAGAACAACAGTTCCGACGCGCGCAACACCGGATCAGCATCCGGCGCTTGCTTAACCGCGATAAGACACCGCTGGCAATTTTACTGGCCGCCGCTGTAGTCGGTACGCTCGCCGGGCTGGCGGGCGTCGCCTTTGAAAAGGCAGTCAATGCGGTGCTGAACTGGCGTATTGGTACGGTGGCCGGTTTCGCCGACAAAGGATGGCTGGTCTGGGTCTGGGCGTTCGGGTTGTCCGCGCTATTTGCCATGGTGGGCTACTTTCTGGTGCGTAAATTTGCGCCGGAAGCGGGCGGTTCCGGGATCCCTGAAATTGAAGGCGCGCTGGAAGAGCTGCGTCCGGTGCGCTGGTGGCGCGTCATCCCGGTGAAGTTTATCGGCGGCATGGGAACGCTTGGTGCGGGTATGGTACTGGGCCGAGAGGGGCCAACCGTGCAGTTGGGCGGGAACGTCGGGCGCATGGTGGGGGATCTGTTCCGGATGCGCAGCGCGGAAGCGCGCCATACGCTGCTGGCGACAGGTGCCGCAGCGGGGCTTTCGGCGGCGTTTAACGCGCCGCTGGCGGGGATCCTGTTTATCATCGAAGAGATGCGCGCCCAGTTCCGTTACAACCTTATCTCGATCAAAGCGGTCTTTACCGGTGTGATCATGTCGAGCATTGTGTTTCGCATTTTCAATGGCGAAAGCCCGGTGATCGAAGTGGGCAAACTGACCAATGCGCCGGTCAACACGCTGTGGCTGTACCTGATCCTCGGCATGATATTCGGCATTGTCGGCCCGCTGTTTAACACTTTTATTCTGCGTATGCAGGATATGTTCCAGCGCATCCACGGCGGGAATACCACGAAGTGGGTGTTGATGGGCGGTCTGCTGGGCGGCCTGTGCGGCGTGCTGGGGTTCATTGAACCGAACGCGGCGGGGGGCGGGTTCGGGCTGATCCCGATTGCGGCTGCGGGCAACTTCAGCGTGGGTCTGCTTCTGTTTATGTTTATTTCTCGCGTCATCACGACGGTGCTCTGTTTTTCCTCCGGTGCGCCTGGCGGTATCTTTGCCCCGATGCTGGCGCTGGGGACGCTGCTTGGTACTGCCTTTGGCATGGCCGCTGAGGTCGGTTTTCCGGCGTACCATCTGGATGCGGGTACCTTTGCCGTTGCCGGGATGGGAGCGCTGCTGGCGGCTTCCCTGCGCGCGCCGCTCACCGGCATCGTGCTGGTGCTGGAGATGACGGATAATTACCAGCTCATTTTGCCAATGATCATTACCTGTCTCGGCGCGACACTATTAGCCCAATTCCTGGGTGGAAAACCGCTATACTCCACCATTCTTGCACGCACCCTGGCGAAGCAGGAGGCAGAACGGGCCGCAATGCAGAATACTTGAATGAATTACCAGGGTATTAGATAATGACAAAAAGAATTGGGTGAATTTTACCCAATTGCAGTAGCAGTATTCATGGGAGCATAAGATGAGTGATGACGTAGCGTTGCCGCTGGAGTTTACCGAAGCAGCAGCCAACAAAGTGAAAACCCTGATTGCCGACGAAGACAATCCGGATCTGAAACTGCGTGTCTATATTACCGGTGGCGGCTGCAGCGGCTTCCAGTATGGTTTTACCTTTGACGACCAGGTTAACGACGGCGATATGACTATCGAGAAACAGGGCGTCGCGCTGGTGGTTGACCCGATGAGCCTGCAATATCTGGTGGGCGGTTCGGTAGATTACACAGAAGGTCTGGAAGGTTCACGCTTTGTGGTGACGAACCCAAATGCCACCAGCACCTGCGGGTGTGGGTCTTCGTTCAGTATTTAAGCGGGGGCGGGCTGATGCCCTCACCCCGGCCCTCTCCCACAGGGCTGAGGGTTCCCCAGAAAAATGAAAAGCACGATGAAGTGT